>CBFIDS010000120.1:0-3024 GCA_965661435.1 Roseivirga sp. | reverse complement strand
TTCCCAACCTTTACAATCATAGATCAAGGACTCATCCAATGTGCTTCTGATCTTGGAAAGCTCACCATGAAGATGCAATACATTAGAGGAACCGGCTCTTTCATGAAGATCATCAACATTTTGTGTGATGACTTGAACTTCAAAATGTTCTTCTAATTGGGCTAAGATTTCATGAGCGAGATTGGGTTGTGCTGATAAAGCTTGTTTCCTTCGTTCGTTGTAGAACCTTTGAACCAAGTGTGGATCCTTGGCCCATGCTTCTGGGGTTGCCACTTCAGTTACATCATGCCCTTCCCAAAGTCCTCCAGCATCTCTGAAAGTCTTTAAGCCACTTTCTGCACTGATTCCAGCTCCTGTAAGTACCACAAGCTTCTTCATTTCAGACTAATAACAAGAAACTCACCCAATATTCAACTCTTCTTTATTCTCTTCTAAAACATTGATAATGAACTGGACGTGATCATCTAGTTCTACGCCTAATTTTTCAATTCCCGCTGAGATCTCATCTCTTTCTACTTTTGCCGCAAAACTCTTTTGTTTTAGCTTTTTCTTAACGGATTTAGGCTTCAATCCGTTAATGCCTTCAGGTCTAACTTGACAACAGGCTACAATAAAACCTGTCAATTCATCAGAAGCTAAAAGTGCTTTATCTAACAATGTATCATAGCTAACGCCCCATTTGGTATAATGGGCAGAGATTGCATGAGCTATCTTTTCTTCACCCTTATCTCTCAAAAGAGCTACTATCTTATTCGGATGTTCTTCAGGGAACTTGTCATAATCAGCATCATGAAGCATGCCTGTGATGGCCCATTCTTCTGGATCCTCCCCATAATGCTTTCCGTAGGCTTCCATTACTAATTCAACTGTTCTTGCATGTCTTAGTAGACTTTCTGAATCTGTCCAGTTTTCTAGTATTTCCTTGGCTTCTTCTCTTGTCATGATATAAGCTAAATTATCTATTTAATATGTGTATTGAAAAACTCTGATATCGATTCTTTAAATTCTTCATTTAGAGGTAGATCAGGATTTGAGTATGACGCTACATTTTCATTGGTATTGGCCGAGGAGTTTTTCAAAATATGATTCATGCCATCAATGATCTTTAAGCTTGCCTTAGGATTTGCAATTTGAAGTCTTTGGGTATCCTCGACACTTACTTGTAAATCTGTACTCCCTGAAATCACAAGTATGGGAATATCGAGGGTCTCAATTTCAATGAGTGGATCATATTTCATCCAAGACATCATAAATGGCTGAATGCTTGGTCTGAATACACTGAGAAGGTAAGGAGGAATAGAGTCAACTGTTCGACCATTCCTTAATTCTTTGAAGATGTCTTTGGCCTCTTGAATGATATTGGCTGGATTAAATGGATTCGCCTTGATCTGATTAAGTATTGTTTCGTCTATGGTTAAGGAAGGCCCTGAAATAGAGGCAAAGGCTTTAACTCCCTTGGTCTGTGCCAGCCTCATACCTATGAGTGAGCCCTGGGAATGACCTGCAATTCCAATACTTCGAAACCTTCTTTCTTCTATCATGTAATCAAGCCAAGCCTGGGCATCATTTACAAAATCATCAAATACAAGTTCGTTCTCAGGAATAGCCGCATCTCCACTAAGACCTAAACCTCTCTTATCAAAACGTAAACTGGCGATACCTTCTGAAGCCAGCGCTTCTGCTAGTAGTTTCAATGAGTTATTCTTTCCGGTTAGGGCCGCTGAATTACCATCCTTATCTGTTGGGCCAGACCCTTGAATGATCAGAACAGCCGGGAATCGATTCTTTTTTGTACTTGGGGTCATGATAACTCCACCTAATCGGTGTCCATTAGGTTGGATGTATACGGTGTCTTCTCTATAGCTTTGAGCTTGAGTTAAGGGGAGGTAAAATGAGAATAAAAGAATAATCGTTAGAAGTCTCCTCATAGTCTTTCGAATAGAAAACTAGTGATTTAAGGGCAGACATAAAACAATAAATAGGTCAAGCTTAAAGAAGCTATTTCTTTTTCTTGGCACGCGTCTTTTTAGCGGGAGCCTTACTTTCAAGGTGCTTTTGTGCTTCCTCTAAAGTCATTTCACTCACATCAATATTCTTGGCCAATTCTACTTTGGTTTTACCTTTGACAATGTTGTGACGACCCCAGCGGGCCTTTTCAACCCGAATTCCTGCATCTTCCCAATTGTGAATAACCTTATCTCTTTCCTTCTGCAGTTTATCTTCGATCAACTCTTCAATATCGCCATTAGAAAGATTGTCCCAGTCATATTTCTTGTTCACGTTGATGAACATATTATCCCATTTTATAAAAGGACCAAAACGACCTTTGCCTTTGGTTACAGGTTTTTCTTTATAAGTATAAATAGGCGCATCGGCAGCTTCTTTTTGTTTGATGAGTTCTATACACTCATCTAAGCTAATGCTCATTGGGTCCGAGCCTTTAGGAAGGGAAATGAACTTCTCATCAAACTTGATATATGGTCCATATCTACCTTCAGATACTATCACCTCATTGCCTTTATAATCACCAACTTCTCTAGGAAGTTTAAATAGGTCTAATGCTTCTTGCAGGCTAATGTTTTCTAAAAACTGACCGTGCTTTAAGCTAGCATATCTCGGCTTTTCCGCATCCTCATCATCACTACTTTCACCCATTTGAGCAAATGGTCCATATTTCCCTAAGCGAACAGATACCTCTTTTCCACTTTCAGGATCAATTCCCAAGACTCTCCCGGTATCGGGTCTGTCTTCCCCTAAAGCTTTTTCCACAAGGGCATGAAAAGGATCGTAGAATGATCGGATCATATGTTGCCAATTGTCTCTATTATGGGCTATACCATCAAACTTTTCTTCAACATTGGCTGTAAAAGAATATTCAAGTACTTCTTCAAAGTGGTCTTTTAAATAATCATTAACCACCATGGCCATGTTAGTAGGGAAGAGCTTGTTCTTCTCCGCACCTGTAGTTTCTATCGCTGTATTGGCCCTGATCTCATCATTCTTGAGAATCAATTCCTTGTAAGG
>CBFIDS010000119.1:0-26588 GCA_965661435.1 Roseivirga sp. | reverse complement strand
AGAAGTGTAGATTTGCCTTTACCGTTAAGACCAATTAAACCGATCCGGTCATTAGGTTTAATATGGAGATTGGCGTTGTCGTATAACGGTCTGTCACCGATGTAGTAAGAAAGATTATTGATTGCGATCACGTTGCAAAATTAGGCTTGCATATTTGATTTCAAACAAACACCTCTGGTAAAATAGTTATTCACTGTACGAACACATTTTATAAATTTGAAATATGAAACGATCAACCTTGAATTCATTGCTTGCAGGCACTTTCTGCAGTGTTTTTATATTACTGAGTTGTAATAGCCAAGCACAAAATAAATCTGAGAATGAGTATAAATCTCGATTAGACAAGATCAATTTACCTGAGGGTTTTCAAATTTCACTTTATGCGTCAAATATTTTTGATGCTAGGTCTTTGGCTAGATCCGAAGATGGTAAGACTGTCTTTGTGGGTAATAGAAGAAGAAAAAATGTCTATGCTTTAACAGATATTGACGGAGATATGGTGGCAGATAGAGTTGATACCATTGCATCAGGATGGAACTCTCCAAATGGTGTGGCTTTTAAGGATGGTGACCTTTACGTTGCAGAGATCAGCCGTATTCATCGTTTTCCTGATATTATGAACAACCTTGTTGATCCAAAATCTGAAGTAATTTTTGAAGACTACCCTACGGATGGTCACCACGGTTGGAAATTTATAGCTTTTGGGCCAGATGATAAGCTCTATGTTCCAGTAGGAGCCCCTTGTAATGTCTGCGATAAGGAAGATGAGAATGAAGTTTATGCATCAATTACAAGAATGAATCCTGATGGTTCCGACATGGAAATTTATGCTAAGGGAATTAGAAATTCTGTTGGCTTCACATGGAACCCAGAAAATGGAGAAATGTGGTTCACCGATAATGGAAGAGACCTTTTAGGTGATGACAAACCTGCCTGTGAGTTAAATCATGCGCCAGAAGCAGGGATTCATTTTGGATTCCCTTATTGGCATCAAGGAGATATTCCAGACCCAGAATTTGGTGATCAATATCCACGGGATAATTTTAAAGAACCGATGTATAAATTCGAGCCGCATAGTGCTCCACTTGGTCTTAGGTTTTATCAAGGGGAAATGTTCCCAGAGAAGTATAGAGGGAACTTGATCGTTGCACAGCACGGTTCATGGAATAGATCTCCTGCTGCGGGGCATACAGGTTATCAACTTAGTTTTATAGACATCAATGACGATAAAGTTGTCAATAGCGAGATCTTTGCTGATGGCTGGCTTGATGTTGAAGAGAATAAAGGATGGGGTAAACCAGTAGATATACTTGAGATGCCTGATGGATCCATTTTAGTATCAGACGATGTGAATCATTGTATATATCGCATTACTTACAGCGATTGATACTCAAGGAATTTAGGCTGTCGGATTTGACAGCCTTTTTTATTAATCAGTCATGATGTTAGAGGTAAGAGATGTTTCGAAAAGCTATACAGGTGAGTATGGCGCAGTTGACTCCGTCAGTTTTGAACTTGGGCAAGGCGAAGTGCTTTCTATTGTAGGCAAAAGTGGCTCTGGTAAAAGTACGCTTTTGCAAATTGTTGCAGGATTAATGAAGCCCGATCAAGGGGAAGTAATTTTCAATAATGAAAGGTTGAAGGACCCAGCTGAGCAGCTTATCTCAGGTCATAATAAAATTAAAATGGTATTTCAGCACTTTCAGGTTAAACCGAATATGACGGTTTATGAAAATGTGAAATACAAACTCCTTCATTTTAATGAAGCTTACCAGAAAGAAAGAACCACGGAATTGTTAAGTATCTGTGGCTTAGTAGAATATTGTGATAAGAAGCCTCATGAACTCTCAGGAGGTCAGCAACAGAGGCTGTCATTGGCAAGAGCATTAGCTGATGATCCTCAGCTATTGTTGATGGATGAACCTTTCAGTAATCTAGATCCAATCATTAAAGAAGATCTTTTTTTGGAGATCCTTAAGATTATTAAAAATCAGTCCATCTCCGTGATTCTTGTGAGTCACGACACCCGTGACGCCTTGCTTTTTTCAGATAAGATCGCATTCATAGAGGAAGGTAACATCAAACAAATAGCTGATCCTGAAATGATCTATAATCAACCGCTAGATCTCCATATTGCTCAGTTTTTTGGAAGAGTTAATATTATTAGAAATGCGTTCGATCAAATCAAATATGTTCGATCAGAGATGGTAAGAATAGGCGAGGAAGAGAATGATATCTCTATTAAAGTTGAATCCTCTCGATTTATGGGGAATGTATATCTCAATGCAGGAATTCATGAGAATGGAGATAAAATCACTTATTATTCAAAAAGCATTCAAAAAAGAGGTGAAAAGATAATTGTAGGATTTCAATACAATGATGAGTTACAATTTAGTCTACCCCAAAATATTGAATAGTTTGGATCAAGAAGCTTGGGCTATTAGCTTTTCTCTGAATTGAGAAGGGTTCATTCCTGTTATCCTTTTGAATGCATTCAAAAAGCTTGTTTTATTATTGAAACCAGAATCTAAAGCAATAGCAATAAGTTTTAGGTCTTTATGACTAGCGGACAGCATCAATCGTTTGGCCTCTTCAACACGCAGTTCATTCAGGTAATCATTGAATTTCTGGTTTTTACCTTCATTAATTGCTTGAGATAAAGAGTGAACACTGACCTCTAGTTTTTCAGAGAGACCTTGTAGCTTAAGATCACCATCAATAAAGAGCTTTTCTTCCATCATAACTTTATCAAGCCTATCTAAGAGATAAGCCAAGGCACCTTTGGTTAAAGATGAGTTTGAATATTTTTCAGCAGGCCTTTCTGGTGAAAGCTGCTTGGTCTGAAGACCCTTATAGCCAAGATAATAAATGAATAAAGCCATACTTGCCGATATCATGTAATCATATTGAATCTGAAGTAAGCCTGTCCAGACTAAGGTATAATAACTTAAAAAGCTCAAGCTATAAGCTGAGAAGGCAATAGTTAAAGGACGAAGGTCTTTTCGATTCTCTTTAAGTATGAAGTAGGCTGAATAGCCTATAAGTTGAAGGTTTTGAGAAACTATTATAATAAAATTCACTTCTGTTTCGATGCCGGTATTATAGAAGAAAAATAAAGAAGTAACAGCTATAACGAACGGTGCAAAATGCAGCCAAGCCTTTTTAGTATTCTCTTTCTTTACTTTTTTAAAGTATAGAAAGAGCAAAAGACCAAAAAGAAAGGTAAACTGCATGATCAGCCCGGTAATTCTTGGTAAACTCGAAGCATAACCTAACCAAAAGGTAAGGTAGTAAGCAAGGGTGATCGTAAAGCTTAGAATTAATAAGTTGAGGAGGTTTAGTGCCGGATTTTTCCATCGTTCTTTTATTCCAATTCCTACACTTAGGAAAAGTCCTTGAGATATACTGGCAGCAAAGATCAGTAACCAAAAATTGGGCATGGTGATAAGATTCTTTAACTAAAATGTCAAAAGCTATCAGACGTTACACTCTTTCTAAAGGTAAGGTGGAGCATCTTAATAGTCCACTCAATTTAGAGGTCTCGCTATATTTCACCCTATGGCAGTTGATTCCTTTATTTTCCAATTCAGAAATTAATCTGGTGAATTTCTCTTCGATGATCACATCTGTAGGCCCCATTGAAAAGATATTAGGAAACATTAGTTCTTTCTCACGCTGGTTCACTCGGATCAAATTCTCTTCAGAAAAATTGTCTAAAATTGCCAGAGGTTGTTCTTTGAAGCCTTCTTTGTAGAAGATTGCAAACTTTTGACCAACAGGTTGAAAAGCACAATCTAGGTGTAGGATATTGGTCGCAGGATCATCTGTCACCACGAGGGGTAAAGCGTGAACCTTTTTATTCGGAAAGCTGGATTTTAAAAATTGAAAACCTGCCTGATTCGTTCTATTGCTGATTCCCACAAAAACATCTTCATTGTGGACAATTACATCACCACCTTCTATAGTTGCTTCTTCGGGGACTCTCAGGATTTGAGAGTTCGGTAGATCTTTGAGGATATATTCAATTCCCTTGATTTCGTCGGCTCTAACGGGCTCTTTCATATTTGAGAACACAAATGTGTCATCAATTACGAAACCAATATCTCTTGTGAAGATCTGTTTTTTATTGGGTAGGTTTTTGGGTTGAAATACCTTCACCCCAAACCTCTCTAATGTTATTTTTGCCTCAGCGATCTCATTAATGATGTCTGACTCTTTAGGGTAGGTTCCGTCTTCTTTATGTTTTTTGGCAACAGGATTTATATCGTAAGGTTTGCCTTGGTCTGTTCCTATTCCAAGAATAACAGTCTTTAGTAGATTAGTTTCGTTATGGATATGAAGCTTGATTTGAGTCAAAGTAGTTTGTGTTTTGTTTGAATATAAGGCTGAAGAAGTTGTCAATCAACTTTCAGCGATAGGAGTTGAAGAAGGTGTGATTGGTTCCTTAGGTTCTTTGATCTTCTTTAGGGTTCTGTAGCACAGGACTAGACAGACTAACGAAAATACAGCACCCAAGGCAAATGCAGCCCCTGGGAAATAATGAGCGGGTTTGGTGAAAAAATAAAAGGTTTCACCCATCATCAAAGGTCCAAAAATAGAAGAGAGGCTCATGAGGCTAGTTAAGCCACCTTGCAGCTCGCCTTGTTCATTATTCGGAACTTGACCCGACATGATGCCTTGAAGAGTAGGCCCTGCCAAACCTCCCATTACATATACAGCGAGGAAGATGTAAAGCAAAATGGTTGAATCAGCAAAAGCGAAAAGAAGTAGTCCTACAAAATTCAAAAACAGACCTATGTAGATTGTTTTCTTATTCCCAAATTTTTTGGTGAATACACCGATCAGTCCTCCTTGTACAATAGCTACCATTACACCCACAACAGTCAATGAAAGACCAATATCTGTGGTTTCCCAACTGAACATTTCTGCACCAAAATATGACCAAGTTGACTGAACGGAGTGGCCAGCGATGTATAAGAAAAAGATGGCTGCCGCTAAGCCAAGAATTACTGGGTTCTTTTTAAGTTGTCCCAAGGATCCTATGGGATTGGCTCTTTTCCAACTGAACTCCCTTCTTTGATCTTTAGGTAAGGATTCAGGAAGTATAAAGACACCGTAAAGGAAGTTAACAAAAGTTAAGCCTGCTGCCACAAAAAATGGAAATCGCAGTCCGTAACTACCTAAAAGACCTCCTAATGCAGGTCCGATGATAAAGCCTAAAGCAAATGCTGCACCTAACATTCCGAAGTTCTTTGCTCTTTTCTCTGGTGTACTAACATCGGCAATATATGCTGATGCAGTAGTGAAACTTGCTCCGCAAATACCTGCAATTACCCTGCCTACAAAAAGAAGTGCTATAGTAGGAGCTAATGCCAAGAAAACATAGTCTACAGCTAAACCAATGAGAGAAATTAAAATAACTGTTCTACGTCCATATTTATCGCTAAGTCCACCAAGGATGGGGGCACAAACGAATTGCATGATGGCATAAACAGTTACAAGCCTCGTACCTGTTCTAGAAGCCTCGCCATAAGACATATTGCCTAATTCACTCAGTAGATCTGGAAAAATAGGGATGACCAAGCCCAAACCAATAATGTCTATGAGAACGGTAATAAAGATAAATCCTAGGGCAGGTGTTCTGTTCTTTTTCATCAGTGGGTAGACGAAAGTGAATGTATGAGTTTTCTCTTGAGAATGATACTCATCAAATAATATTTACTTCTGGGGTGAGTTCGATCCCAAATTTAGCTCGTACGGAATCTTGTATCTTGAAGGCTAGGTCTTTAATATTTTCGCCATTCCCATCTCCGTAATTGACCAGTACTAAAGGTTGATTCTTATGAACACCAATTTCACCAAAGGTCTTTCCTTTCCAACCACATTGGTCAATAAGCCAGGCTGCAGGGATCTTCACTTGTTTTTTAGGTAATTGATAACCAGGAATATTGGAGAATTCAGCTTTTAACCCCTCAAAATCCAGTTTATCTATGGTTGGGTTTTTAAAGAAACTTCCAGCATTTCCGATCTTTGCTGGATCCGGAAGTTTACTTTGACGAATTTGAATAACAGCCTGAGAAATAGCCTGTATGGAAAGTTCCGATACTCCATTTTCTTCTAGCGTTTCTTTAATAGCACCATAAGAAGTATTGAATTGAGGTTCTTTCAATAACCTGAAAGTCACAGAGCAAATGATGAATTGACCTTTCAATGTTTTTTTAAAGACACTTTCTCTGTACCCAAATTCACAATCGGAATGTGAGAATCGATGCATCTTTCCAGTTGAGATTTCGAGCGCTTCTAATTCTTCAAATACTTGTTCTATTTCTACACCATAGGCACCTATATTCTGCATAGGAGCTGCACCGACAGTTCCAGGGATCAAGGATAGGTTTTCAATTCCTGCCCAATTATGCTTGATAGCCTCAAGTACAAATTGGTGCCAGTTTTCACCTGCCTGTACCTTAACTAAGAAATGTTCACTCGTCTCACGCTCGACTTCAATTCCTTTCAGGTCATTTTTAAGAACCAAGCCCTCAAAATCTTGGGTTAAAAGGATGTTGCTACCACCACCAAGAATCAATAAAGTCTCTCCATCTCTTTGTTTTAGAGCATTTTGAAGCCTATTAATGTCTTTAAAAGCATAAAAATACCTAGCCTTGGCTTCTAGCGAAAAAGTGTTGTAAGGTAGGAGAGAGACGTTAGATTGAAACATTCAAATTAGTTATCGAGTAGTCTTCGATGATAGTTCATTTGTCCTAAATGATAATTGAGGTGACCATATAGGTGTTGAAGAAAGAAGAGGGTAGTCATTTCCTTACCAAAAACATTGATTGGATAAATTTCAGTTAGCTTTTCTTCCTCTAATTCTTTCAAAGTTTCAGCGACCACTTTTTTAGTCTCTTTGATCTCTGAAATAAGTTCTGATTTCTTAACGCCTGACAATCCAAATTCATCATCTCTTTTACGGATGTAACTACTTCCGCCAAGAATGGCACCCACAAAATGTTTTAAATTTCCACTGAGATGAAGTACTAAGTTGCCTCCACTATTAGAGATCTCGTTCTTTACAATCCAGAGCTTTTCTTCATCATTATATGCCTTCAGCTCCTTGAGAAGACTATCAAGGTCTCTGTCGAATAATTCAGCTAGTGATTCTAATACTACCTTCATAGTCCCAATTCGTTTTTGATTAATTGGATTCTACCACTCAATTCATTTTTGACTTTATCGTAATCAATTACGTTATCCAGTGGCTTATTTACACTAATGTAGAATTTTATTTTCGGCTCTGTCCCAGATGGTCTAGCAGAAATCTTTGAACCATCTTCTAGGATGAACTGTAGCACATTAGATTTTGGAAGATCAATGTCGATTTCTTGTCCAGAAGCTAAGTTTTTGATTTTAGAACTTTGGTAGTCTCTGATTTCAATAATTTTTGATTCGGCTAGATACTGAGGAGGATTAGAGCGGAAATCAGTCATCATTTGCTGAATTTCTTCGGCTCCTTTCATTCCTTTCCTTGTCATGGAAATAAGCTCTTCTAAATAGAATCCATATTCGGAATAGATCTTCTCCAATAATTGGAAAACACTCAGGTCTTGATCTTTAGCCCAGGCGCACATCTCTGCTAGCATTGCACATGAAGCAATAGCATCCTTGTCTCTCACAAAGTCTGAGATCATATAACCGTAGCTTTCCTCTCCACCACCGATGAACTCTTTCTTGCCTTCGAGGTCTTTAATAAGCGCGGCAATAAATTTAAAGCCCGTTAGGGTGTTCGGACAATCTACCCCAAAGCTTTCAGCCATTTTATCTAAGAGGTCGGTGGTTACGATGGTCTTCACGATCATCTGACTTCCGTTTAGCTTACCGTTCTCTTTCCACTTCTTCAGTAAGTAATAGATAAGAAGAGAAGCCGCTTGATTTCCGTTTAGTATTTCAAACGCACCTTCTTTATTCTTGGCGGCAATTCCTACACGGTCTGCATCGGGGTCTGTGGCCATTACTAAATCAGCATTCTGAGAGGTTGCGGCAGCCAGAGCAAGACTCATTGCTTCTCTTTCTTCCGGATTTGGATAAACCACTGTGGGGAAGTCACCATTGGGCTCAGCCTGTTCTTTAACAACCGTTACGTTTTGGAATCCTTTTCTTTCTAATACCTCAGGTACCAAGGTAATGGCAGACCCATGTATAGGCGAGAAGACTATCTTCAAGTCTTTTTGACGTTCAATGACCTTAGGAGATAAGGTCAGACCAAGAATTTCTTTGATGTAGGCTTCATCTAATTCTCTTCCAATGATCTCAATTTTTGAATCATTCTTCTCAAATTTGATTTCGTCAACACTAGATATAGCATTTACTTCTTCAATTATATTCTTATCGTGAGGAGCTATCACTTGTGCACCATCATCCCAATAAGCTTTGTAGCCATTATATTCTTTCGGATTATGCGAGGCCGTTAGCACCACTCCGCTTTTACAACCCAGTTTTCTGATGGCATAAGATAGTTCAGGAGTAGGCCTTAGATCTTCGAATAGATAAACTTGAATTCCATTAGCTGAGAAGATTGCTGCAGTGGTTTCAGCAAAGAATCTACTATTGTTCCGACTGTCATGAGCAATTGCAACACTCACTTCTTCATTCGGAAAAGACTTTAAGATGTAGTTGGCTAATCCTTGAGTAGCCATGCCAACAGTGTATTTATTGATTCTGTTTGAACCAACACCCATGACCCCCCTTAAACCTCCCGTACCAAATTCTAGGTCTTTGTAGAAAGAATCTACGAGGTCGCCATCGCTTAAGGCTTTGATGGCTGTTTTACTTTCTTCATCAATGTTAGAATTTAACCACTGGTTTACTTTTTCTTGAATATTCTGGTCTATCATATTTTGAATAAGATGAGTAGTTGAAGATGCCTCAATTTTATCTGATTAGAAAAGGGAAGGCTGAAATGTTTGAAAAACGATTCCATAAATTCCTCTTAAAATTAGAAGTACTAATGATTTACAAAAAGGAAAACATAGTAATTCTGAAAACTGAAATTCTCGTTGAGCTTTTCTTAATATAATTTGCATGTTCAATCTGTTCTAACAAGTTTTGCACAAAAGTAAATGAGTAATGGATATAGATAAGTTAAATCAAGACTTTGCTTTAATTGCTGACAAGATCAATGAACTCGATGAGCTTAAATATAGCGATGAGCGTTATGATGATTTGGAGGAAGAACTTCATGACCTAGAAGATGATTTCATCGAAGAGTTTGGCAATTACCTAGAAGAAGCCATTGCATCGGTTCACGATGAATTTTGTCCTGACAATGATGTGCTTCTCCCGATCGCATATTTTGCTAAGAACTACATCAGAAATCAAAAAGATCATAAAGGAAGATATAGCTACGATATTGAATTTGGTGAAGGTGTGCCAGTTGAGGTAGATGATTTCCCTGATCAAGAAGTTAAGCTTGTCCTAGTTCCAGGTCCTACTCGCTTAGTCGTGACTGTTGGTGATACTGCCAAACAAGTTGCTTGGAGAGCACAATAGAAAAGAAATCAATTCATCAAAAAGGCCGTTAATTGACGGCCTTTTTAATTTAGTTCTGTGGTTTAAGCCAATGATTTCTTAAGGCTAATTGTTCTTCAGTCGGATTTTCAACGAATTTAATCGTTAGAGGCGCTTGAATATCTATTTGACGGTTGGGAGCTGAAAGTTGAACCTCCTTTTGTTCACCATCTACCTCTCTGATCACCACAACAGTATAGGTTTCTATCGTAGGAATCATTTGAACTTGTTCTGCTAAAAAGGCTTGGATATCAGGACCGTAAGGAGGGAAGTCTTTTCCATTCATCTTCCATAAGATATCTCCACTTTTTAAGCCAAGTTCTATTCCAAGGTCATCTAAGCCTCCAGCGTTTCCTATGCTCAGGTATTGTTCACCACTATATTGAGATAAACCAATATTATTTTGATTGATCAATAAGGTCCATTGTTTTGTCGTCTCGCCCTGCTCTATCGCTATTCCAACCTTTTCAAAGATCTGATCATATGGTATAGGTGCTCCACCTGATACATAGGTATTTAAAAATTCACCTACTTCAGGATAGGTCAGAGTAACGATCTCATCAAATAGCTCTTCGTCCTTGAAAGATTTATCCTTTCCATATTTCTTAGATAGATCGGCCATCATATTCTGTACGCCATAGTCTCCATTTGAGAGCTCTCTGAGTGTAATATCTAATGCAGCACCAATAAGGGCACCTTTTTGGTAGACATTGTAATACTGATCTGCATAGTCATCTAGAGCTCCTAAACTCAGTTCAGTAAAAGGTAGTTGATCTTTAAATTGCTGTGAAGTGGTCAGCTTGGCTTGAAGCATTTGAAGATATTGTTCAGGACTAATTAGACCATACTTTACCTGCACACTTCCTGCAAAGTATTCTGTCATTCCTTCATACATCCAAAGGTGTCTAGACATTTTAGGATCATTGAAATCGAAACTACCGATCTCTTCTGAATGGATGTTCAATGGGGTGACAATATGGAAGAACTCATGGGCAGCAAAGTCTCTTAGTTGTTGTTGCATTTGCCCAATGGTTCGTTCTGGCATATAATATAAAGAACTGTATGAATGCTCAAGAGCCCCAAATGATGTTACAGGTTGATCTGTGAAGTAGAAAATAAATGCATATTTATCTACAGGCAGGTCACCTCCTAAGAATTGACTTTGAGCACTTAATACTTCTTCAATACTTGCTGCGATCTCCTTAGCGGAGACCATTTTATTAGGGGAGTAGCTTGCGACTAAAACATCTGTGTTTGCTACTTTTATGATGGCTGTATCGGCTTCACTATACATCAAGGGTGAATCTATCAGGCGATCATAATCTTCAACTACAAATCTGTCGGCACCTATATTTGAGGGTTCAGGAGTCACACCATCTTTAATGATAGAACCAATTAAAGGCTGATTATCGCTGTATTGAAGTCCTGTTGCTCCATAATGATCTTTATCTCTAATGAAGGTAAGATCGAATTCTGACTTTTTCATTCCCTCGAAATAGCCAAAGAAACCAGAAGTGTTAACTATAAAATTTTTATCATCTTCAATGTTAGTGCCTGCTGGTTGAAAAATGCTTGGACCGGCTTGATCAGTATCATACGTGTCTTCAACCCAATAGGTGATCTTTTCTACTTTTCTAGGTTTTTCAATTCTCCATGAGTTATCATCAATTCTCTCAACTTCCAACTCATTACCTTTTTTATCTATGGCTTTAAAATCGCTGACCATTCTACCATAATCTGCTATGGCATAAGTACCTGGGACGATCTTGGGCATGTAGAAAACAATATCACTGCCTTTTAACTTTGGTGGAATCAGAGTTACTTGAACCTTATCATCTTTTACATTAACCAGATCTATCTTGTATTTATAAGGGTCTGCTGCAAATACATTTGCGGTTATAAAAAGTGCCAACAGCACATAATTCAATGGCTTCATTTAAGATTAGTTTTAATTCAGTTCTATGGTATGACGTTTATTAGTCTACAATGTTATAGACTACGATGTTAAGAAAAGCAAAAAATAAATGTATGGTTGGATTTACCTTATTGGAGGTCATAATCACACGTATATAGGAAAGCTCATCAAAAAATCCTGACCATCATCGGTCGTTGTCACTTTAAGTTGACCACCATGCAGTTTGATGATCTACGTTGAAAGAGATTAATAGAGGCTTCTTTTCTCATCTTGAGTGTTTTGGTATAAAAATGTGTGATAAATTCTTTCAAGATGTTTTGTTCATTGAGCTGACCACTAATTATAAATAGTCATTTAAAGCCGATATTTTTCCATTTTTCTATAAAGCGTACTTCTCCCTAATCCTAACTCTTTTGCTGCCTTAGTAAGATTTCCTTCTGCATTTCTGATTGCATTTTGAATTGCGATCTTTTCCATATTAAAGGAGTCGGAAGCGATCACGTTTTCACTAGGTCTCTCTGTAAGCAAGAAGTCTTCAGGAGCTAAAAGTCTCGATCTTGAAGAGATCAGAGCACGTTCAATTGCTAATTGAAGCTCTCTTACATTACCAGGCCATGCATATGCTTCTAATTTTGAAAGGGTAGTTTGATTAAGTCTTATTTTTCCTTTTTTATACTTCTTGCTATATAATTTCACGAAATGCCTTGTAAGTGGCTCAATGTCTTCAATTCTCTCTCTGAGAGGAGGGATGTTTACTTCAATTGTGTTAAGGAGTTGGAGCAGATCTTGTCTAAATTCATTTTCAATCACCATTTTATCTATTGACATATTGGTAGCACACATGAATCGAGTGTCCAAAGGAATCATTTGATCAGAACCTGAACGACTAACCTGCTTAAATTGAATCGCAGTTAATACTTTAGCTTGCAGTGACAAAGAAAGATCTCCCATTTCTTCGAAGAAAATGGTCCCTTTATCTGCCATTTCAAACCTACCAGGTTTGTTTTTATCTGCCTCTGAAAAAGCTCCTTTTACATACCCAAATAGTTCTGATTCAAATTTTGACTCAGGAATTGAACTAAGATCTATTTTGATAAAATTTTCCTCAAACCTAGAAGACCGGTTGTGAATTGTTCTTGCAATGAGTTCTTTTCCAGTACCGTTTTCGCCAAGTAATAATACATTCGCATCTGTTTGTGCAACTTTATCTATCGCCTTAAAAACAGGTTCCATTGCAGGACTCACAGAAATGATGTCTTCAAATTCCTTCTGTTGGTCTTTGAAAACTATTTTTTGTACCGCTTCGGCATTATCTAATTGTTTCTTTTTCTGGCTCAGCGCATAGATAGATTGAACGGTTGCTAAAAGTTTTTCTTTCTGCCATGGCTTCACTAAAAAATCTATAGCACCTTCTTTCAGGGCTTCAGTTGCTCTATCTATATCTCCATAGTTAGTGTTCATCAAGACATGCGTCTTTGGATCTTTTTCTAATATTCTCTTTAAAAGCTTAATGCCTTCTTTTCCACCAGTAAGGCCATAAGAGAAGTTAATGTCTAAAACGATTACGTCATAGGTTTTTTCGTTGAGGAGGATATCCAGTTTGAGTGGATCACCTTCTGTAACAACCGTTTCAAAGTGCTGATTGAGGATCAATTTAGCAGTGAAGAGAACACCTTGATCATCGTCTAACACGAGGATTTTGCCATCGATCTTAGACATTATTTAAGGAATAGAGAGTTCTGTCACTAAATTAGAGAATGTATCATTTTGAGACAAATCAGGACTGAAATTTGAACCAATAATATTGATAAATGGTAATCTATTATCTTTTTACAGTGGTTAAGAAGAGTTTTATGTGTTTCTGTCTTGAAATTAGAAGTATAGATTAAACTTGAATGGCTTTTAAAAAAATACTGCTGAGGAATGCCAGCTAGTGTTAATTAGGATTATCTCAGTGCATTTAGATATTCTATGGATTATTGAGAAATGAATAAAAAAAGCCCCGATGTTTGCATCAGGGCTTTCGTCAACCAAAACATAATATGCAAACTTAATTGCCCCCACCACGTCTTCGCTGCATCGGTGGGTTTTCCTTTTTCCACTTTTCATAAGCAACCCATTGACCTTCATTTAGGATCTCTTTGAGTTTCTTGTCAGTGGCTGATCTATTTTCTTCCATGGCTTTCTGCATTCCCTCGCGGTCTCTGTTGGCCATTAACTCTTTCATTTTTTCATTAACTTCTTTGGCACTCACTAAAAACACGTCATAAGTCTTTTTATACTGATCATCAGATAGTCCAAATTGCTCTTGAAACATTTGAGCTCTTGTCTTTGCTTGAACCTCAGGATCCATTCTTTGCTGGGCTCCTTGTCCTCTCTGTCCACCCTGGCCGCCTCTCTGAGCGTAGGTAGTTCCAATTCCTATTACAAATAGTAAACTGAAAAATAATATTGATCTTTTCATGGGTCTCAATTTGGTCTTTAGATGTTTAGTTTTCCTAAAGGTTTAATACAATTAATGATAAAATTTAATCAAGCTATTTCACCAGAGCCAATAAGCTCAGTACCATCATACCAAGCCACAAATTGGCCAGGGGCAATTCCTTTTTGATGTTCCTCAAAAATGAAATAAAGACCTTCCTCCTCTTTGAATATCTCCACAGGAGTCAAAGGTTGTCTATATCTAATTCGAGCCATATAGTCTTTTGACTCTCCAATGTTGATTTCAAGATCTGGCCTTACCCAATGAACATCGTCATTAGGTACAAAAAGACCTTTTCTGAGTAATCCTGGATGGTCTTCACCTTGACCCGTATAGATCACGTTGTGCTCTGTGTCTTTCTCAATCACAAATAATGGCTCAGGAGTTCCTCCCACGCCTAAACCCTTCCTTTGGCCTATAGTATAGTAATGTGCCCCATCGTGCTCTCCAACCTTTTTGCCATCGCTGGGTAGGTAGGCGTATGGTTGTGTCAAAGCTTGAAGCTCTTCTTTTTTATTGCTGAATTCAGATTGACCCTTGAGGTGAAAAGATTCGAAATTTGAATCTTCAGCAGATAGTTCTCTGATCTCACCAGACTTAGGTTTTAACTGTTGCTGTAAAAAATCTGGAAGTCTCACCTTACCGATGAAGCAAAGCCCTTGTGAGTCTTTCTTTTCTGCGGTTATCAGGTCTTGTTCTTTTGCAATTTCTCGAACTTCCGGCTTTTGTAAATGCCCAATAGGGAAGAGTGCTTTAGCTAATTGTTGCTGGTTAAGCTGACACAAGAAATAGCTTTGATCTTTGTTGGGATCAGCTCCGGCAATTAGTCTATGGACTTCATTACCATTTTCTTCAATTAACGTTTCTTTTTGCGCGTAATGTCCTGTAGCAACATAATCAGCCTTAAGTTTCATTGCCGCATCTAAGAAAATATCAAACTTGACCTCTCTGTTACATAGAATGTCAGGGTTAGGTGTTCTACCTTTTTCGTATTCGCGGAACATATAATCAACAATACGGACTTTGTACTGCTCACTAAGGTCAATGACATGAAAGGGGATTCCTAGCTTTTCGGCCACAGCTAAAGCGTCATTGCTGTCTTCTACCCAAGGGCATTCATCTGAGAGGATTACTGAATCATCCACCCAATTTCGCATAAACATACCAATAACTTCGTAACCTTGCTCTAATAACAAGTGGGCAGTAACACTGGAATCAACTCCACCAGAAAGTCCAACAACTACTCTTTTGCTCATGATTATCTCCGATTCTTAGGGCTAACAAGCATTTTGCAAAAATAGTTGAATTGAGTTGTAAATAATATTTGAACCTTAATTCCCTTCATAGATTCTACGAAATGAAGCATCTGGGATTTTGAATGACTATATTAAATGCTTTCAACCAGAACCTTATGTTCAGAATTAATTCAACCTTAATAACCTTTAGCCTTTTTGTAATTGCTCACATGGAGAGCAATGCTCAACAAGCAGAATCACCACTTATTGATTCTTACAGGGAATACGTTCGCAAGAAAGTGGAGACTTCATTCCATGTCGATTGGATTCCGATTGGACCCACTATCAACTCTGCAAGGGCAGATGCAATTCAAGTAGATATTACAAATCCTGGTACAATGTATGTCGCTTTTGGTTCTGGGAATCTCTGGAAAACGATAAATAACGGACTTACTTGGGAGCCCATATTTGAAGATCAGCCTGCACAAGGAATTGGTGATATCGCATTAGCACCTTCCGATCCCAACATTCTATATTTAGGTACTGGGGAGAGTCTGAAAAAACCTAGAAACTTTACTATGCCTGGAACTGGTGTTTACCGCTCTGACGATGCTGGCAAAACATGGAGACATCTTGGCTTAGAAGATTCTTGGCATATTGGAGAGATAGTAGTACATCCAAGTAACCCAGATATCGCTTTGATTGCTGTACTAGGTCACTTCTGGTCTGATAATTCCAATAGAGGGGTTTACAGGACAGAAGATGGTGGAAAGACATGGGAACATGTCTTATATGTCAATGATCAAACAGGTGCGAATGATATAGTGATAGCTCCTTCAAATCCGAATGTCATTTACGCTTCAATGTGGCAGCACAGCCCAGAAGTACATGGAGAATCGAGCGGAATCTATAAAAGTGAGGATGGAGGAAAAACCTGGAAAAAAGCAAGTCTTGGATTGCCCAATGATGAAAATGTAGGGAGAATAGGTTTAGCTATTTCATTTACCAATGCTGACAAAGCGTATGCCTTGTTAGACCATAGAAATCGAGAAGGTGGTGAAGGCTCGGGTAAGTTCTTCAAAACTTCGAATGGAGGAAGTCGCTGGGAAATGACGCATGAGAAAGGTATGCCTTTCTTATCAACCATTGGTTGGTACTTCGCAGATATTTACGTTAATCCGCAAAATGATGAAGAGATCTATGGCTTGGGTCCAAGAGTGGCACATAGTGAAGATGGAGGTAAAACTTTCGACTATTTAGGAGGCGATATCTATCATGTGTTTCCAATGGCTGCGGATTTTCTGCACTTGGATAACTGTGAAATGTGGATCAATCCTACTAATCCAGAGCATATAGCTTTGGTTAATGATGGTGGTTTATATACTACTATGGATAAGGGGAAAAATTGGCAGCACTTTAATAACATGCCTGTTGGTGAATTCTATAGTATAGCACTCGACAATCAAGAACCGTATAATATCTATGGTGGGGTTCAAGACGATGCCAGTGTTTATGGTCCATCATTAGAATGGGATCCGAGATTTGCAAAAGACTGGAAATACATTTGGGTCGATGCTTGGAGCGGAGGAGATGGTTGCGTTACCTGTGTTGACCCTGTTGATCCAAACATCGTTTATTTCAGCATGCAAAATGGTTCTGCACGAAGAAAAGACATGCAAGCTGACCGGTCTGTCTCCATACGGCCTCGTTTACCTAGAAACCATGAAGGAAGCAGCCTCCGCTTCAACTACATGACTCCATACTTTATTTCGCCTCATAATAATAAAACGCTTTATCATGCGGGTAACTATGTTTTCAAAAGTACCAATCGTGGCGATGATTGGGATGCGATCAGTCCAGACCTTTCTGTTTCAAAGGATGAATTAAGGGCCTCTAACGGGGCAGGAGCTTTAGCAGAATCTCCCATTAAACCAGGCTTGCTATATATGGGTACCGATAAAGGAGCATTTTGGGTAACTGAAGATGATGGAGAAAATTGGACTGAGATCTCAGAGGGTTTACCTTTCAATCATGTGATCAGCATTGAGCCTTCAAACTTTAAAGAATCAAGGGTTTATGTTACCCTGAGTGGTATGAATTATGATGATTTGGGAGCTTATATCTTTGTTTCGGAGGATTATGGCCTGACGTGGAAATCGATAGTCAGTGATCTGCCCAATGAAACTGCCAATGTGATCATGGAAGACCCGACTGATGAAGATATCCTTTATGCGGGAATGTATCGTGGAGTATATGTCAGCATGGATAGAGGAGAAACATGGGCTATCTTGGGCGATAAGTTTCCAAATGTTAGCGTTGCAGACCTTGAAATTCAGAAGAATGAACACGATCTAGTGGTTGCTACTCATGGAAGAGGAATTTATAAGACAAATCTAGCACCAATTCGAGAAATGAAACAAGCTTCTGACAAAGCAATTTTATATGATCTTCCCGCATTTAAAAGACCCAAATTTGGGGATACTCATCGGCAGCCGGAATTGAAAACCATTTCAAAAACTACCATTAGCTATTATTTGCCGGAAGATCAATCAGTAAAGTTGTTGATTATTGATAAAGATGACGAAATGATCTGGGAGAAAGAGATCGAGGGGAAGAAAGGGCTCAATCAATATCGATGGGATTTGATCTTAAAAAATGTAGAAAGTGATCAGCCTTATTTTATTCATTTCAGAGAATTCATTCCAATTGGTAATTATACGCTTCAACTGAAAGGAAAAGACTTTGAAATATCTCAAAATTTTGAGGTCAAGAGGTATTAGGATTTTTCAATCCTAGGGAAAATGTTATTGGTTTTGCCCTTTCGAAACTGGAAGTATGTCATATTCACTCATCAAAAATTCAAAAACTTAAAATATGACATGGCTTTTTAGACTTACGGTTTTTTTGGGAGTACTTTCGATCCCCGTTATTTTCTCATGTGCTGGTGATACAGATCCTATCAAAGATTCCATTGTCTCAAGCATTGAGTTAAGGCCCAACAAATCAGGTCGTTTAGATGCTGCTACTAGTGAGTCTATGAATATTTCTTTGCTGGTAAAGGATCAATTCAATGAGATTATTGAGTTAGATACTGATACAGAATTGATCTGGTCTGTAAATAGTAATCATGTTTCTGTAGACAATTCAGGAAAGGTAACTGCGTTGTCACCCGGCAACCCTCATATTTCAGTGAAACTAAAAGAAATAGAGGCTGAGATCGAAGTCCTTGTATGGGATAGTTCTGAACCCAGAGTAGAGGTATTTATCAGTGATGCGGGTGCAAACTAAAAAGCACCTTGGCAAATTTTAAGGTCATTTGATGAAGGTTCTTATACTGAGGTATTTACCAATGAACATTTAAGTTGGCCACAGGACCTTCTGGTCTTAGAAGAAGAGGGGATAGCTCTGATTTCAAATTTGAGTGCCAATAACATTACCAAATATGATCTAGAGGATGGTTCATATTTGGGGCAATTCTATGCTGCTATCAGTGGTCCTACGCGAATGCAAATAGGACCAGATGGACTGATCTATGTGCTTCAATGGACTGGCGATAGATTTGTCAAAAGATTTAAAAGAGACGGTACTTTTGTTGATTCCTTTACCGATGTGCAAATCCCTCAAAGCATTGGTATGACCTGGGATTCAGAAGGTAATTTTTACGTTTCTACCTTCAGCCAAGGAAATGGAAAGTCATTTGTACAGCGGTTTGATGCTGAAGGAAATAGCCTAGGTAAATTCGTCAAGGAAAATTTGCAAGGGGCAACGAATATCTGGTTTGAAGGAAGTGATTTCATGGTTCATGACTACCCGCAAGGAATTATAAAACGTTTTGATCAAGATGGAAATTTTGTTGAAAATCATATCACAGGATTGAATCAACCTGAAGGAATGGGGAGACTGCCTGATGGCAATATTCTGATTGGTAATGGTGGTACAGGAGCCATCAAGATGTACGACAAGGATGGTGAATTTATTAAAGATTACTTACCAAGTGGGGCAGAGGGCTTGAAAAAGCCGAATGCTGTAGTAATAAGAAGGGTTAATTAGAAAAAAAAAGGCATGTCTCATCGAGACATGCCTTTTTAATTAACTTGAGGTCGATTTATTTCTTCTTGATATCGATGACCGGCTTGGTCTTATCAACACCAGGATTTCTATTCAAGAATTCATCATAAAGCCTAATCTGACGAGAAGTCATTGGTACTTTATATCCATCAATGAAGAGATCAGTGATCTTTGTTGCAGTTTCAAACGGATCACCTGTTGAAACGAAGAAATTAGCCTTCTTTCCAACTTCGATAGATCCAACTTGATCCCCAATTCCCAAGATCTCAGCAGCATTAATAGTAATAGCTTTTAACGCTTCTTCTTTACCCATTCCATATGCAGCAGCAAAACCGGCATGGTAAGGAAGGTTTCTTACGTTTTCAGTATCCATTGTTCTCAATGCTACTTTAACACCTGCATTAGACATAACACCAGGGTTTCGATAAGCCGCATCATAATTGTCAGATGAACGAGTAGGAATGGCCTGAACAGGCCCAGTAATTACAGAGAGACCTGATTTAGCAATTTCTTCTGCAACTCTCCAACCTTCAGCAACTCCGGTTAAGATCACATTTTCGTATCCTCTTCCTTCAATCCATTCGATCGCGTTAAGGATATCTTGAGCAGCATTTACTTCAACGAATAGAGGCATCTCACCTCTAACCACAGGAACTAAAGCTTCTATCTCTGGATAATTTCTAAGATCGTCAGCGTTTTCGATCTCAGCGTATAATTCTGCTTTATCCCAAGCTTCATTTACTTGCTTCAAGGCTCTTTCTTGACGCTTTTTAAGCTCATCTTCAGAAAGTCTTCTCCATCTTCTACCACCACCTGTTGAAGGGTAGTTCATGACGATTCCCTTAGAGCCGCCAAACATTTGGTCTGGAGTATATCCGAATAGGTTGATTGTAGCCGCAGTACCAGGTAAGAACCCACCTTGTGGCATTGTCCAAACAGTAGTTACACCACTTACTCTAGTCACAGCAATTGCAGCACCGTTAGGATTAACAGCACTTAATGCTTGCATTTGTGGGGTCAAATCACCGAATTCACGGTAATCTTGAGCCTCTGCAATACTTCCTATTTCACTTAGGCCTAAGTTGGTACCACCATCGATCATACCAGGGTAGATCTCTTTGCCTTCGACATCAATCACTTGAGCATCGGCAGGAATGGTAACATTAGCTCCAACAGCTTCGATCACACCATTGTTGATCACAAGTGTTCCGTTTTCTATTATACCGTTCGTAACGGTATAAATTTTGGCGTTCGTCAATGCGAACTTGCCATATTCTGCTTTTAACACTTGATCATCCTCTTGTGCTAATGAAAGAAGAGGGATTAAAGTGATTAATAAAAAGGCAGAAAACAATTTTCTAGTCAATTTCATGTCTTCTATCATTTTTGATTTGAGAATAGATACTCGAAGTTGAGGAATTCAGCGCCCTCCATACATCTGTGCATTTCTTCTCTATTGAATATTGTAATTTCTTCGATACTAGACTCTGGGTCTACATATAACCTCTGATCTGAAGCATCATTCGCCTTATCAAAGTACTTAACACCATCTACAAAAGTCATCACCGGAATAGCATAAACCGACAGGGGATGTCCATCGAAGATAGCGATATCAGCATCTTTTCCTTCTTCAATAGAACCAACTCTGCCGTCAATCCCTAATTGCTTAGCAGGATTCAATGTTACCATAGCAAGTGCTTCATCATCAGAAAGATTTCCGTATTTCTGAGTTTTAGCGGCTTCATGGAAAAGATGACGGATCAATTCGCCTGAGTCTGAATTAATTGATGTTAATACGCCATTTTCATGAAGTATTGCGGCATTATAAGCAGTAGAATAGTAAACCTCTAACTTGTAAGCCCACCAATCAGCAAATACAGAAGCAGTTGCACCAAAGGCAGCTAATTCAGGAGCTACTTTGAAGGCCTCATTCGCGTGTTGGAAATTGATCTTATTGATTCCAAAATCACTAAATACTTTCATTAGCATATAGATCTCATCTGCTCTATATGAATGACAATTCACCCAAACATCACCATTCATGATGTCCACTAGCGTTTGCATTCTTAGGTCATACTCTGGAGCCAACTTTCTAGGATTAGAATCCGCATTGTATGCATCCCATTTCTTCTTGTATTCAACAGCTTGTTGGAAAGAAGTTCTAAGCATATTCTCAACACCCATTCTACTTTGAGGTTGGATACCTCTAGCTCTACCACCTCTTGTTGGATTTTCACCCAAAGCAAATTTGATAGTTCTTGGAGCTCCTTCGAATCTCAACATATCAGGATCAGTCTGGCCATATCTTAATTTCATGGTTTCATTCTGGCCACCAATTACGTTGGCTGAACCATGCATCAAGTGAATACTAGTTACACCACCAGCTAATGCTCTATAAATAGATACATCATAAGGATCAACCACATCTTCCATGCTTACCTCAGCAGTCACTTGGCTAGTTCCTTCATTAATCGCAGAACCTGCAATATGAGAGTGAGCATCAATAATACCTGGCATTAAGAATTTACCAGTGATATCTATGGTTTCAACACCCCTAGGTGCTCTAAGATCTCTACCGATCCTCTGTATTTTCCCATCTCTGACCAAAACGTCAGTGTTTTCTAATGTACCATTTGAGACAGTCAATACTGTGCCGCCTTTAAATAGTACATCTCCTGTTGGTACCTGAGCCAAGGCGCTGGTACTCAAGACCATTAGAAGTGATAATATTATGTTTTTCATTTTCATGTCTTTTCTCAATTATTTACCATCTCTAGTTGCTGTAAGATCAAGGCTAACACTTTGTCCACCGAACTCAACTGAAGCAACAGCATCGTATGTGTTTCCAGTGATTGCGCCAACTACAACAATATTTACAGATTGGCCACCAGCATCAACATCAAAGTCGAAAGCAAGTTCTCCATCTCTAAAGCTAATATTGTTCATATTGCTATCAGGAGATCCATCTTCACTTGTTAAATAGCCAGAATAGTTTCCGCCTTCTTTGGAGATGATCATTTCTCCACCTTGATCACCCTGAGGAGTTTGCAACGTATAGTTCCAAGTTCCAGCGATAGGATCGTTATTAGCAGGCGCTGCATCAGCATTGGCTGCTTTTTTTCTTTCTTTTACCTCATATTCGTATTTGTCTCCATCTACAAACATCATTTTCACTTTGGCATCTTCTGTAAAGAGTGGGGCAGTGGTAACCATTACATTGGCCACTTTACCCGCTTCCACAGTACCCGCTACTTGAGAAATACCGAAGATAGATGCAGGACTAGTAGTCAGTGCAGCTAAAGCAGCATCTGCACTTAATCCGTTATCTACATATGTCTGAAGATTCTTCCAAACAGAATTAGATCTTACGTTACCGACAGCAAAACCGAATGGTACTCCAGCTTCAGCAAGCTTAGCCGCTTGAGATACATGAGTTTTATAAAATTCCATTCTTCTGGTTTCCAAACCTTTCATTTCGTCAGACTTGTCTTCTTTATCAGCCTCTTTTGGTTCATCCGGAAGTTCAAGAGATAGGAAGATAGGGGTATTGGTTGCTTTTAACTCATCTACTAGTTCCCAGGCTTGTTCAACACCAGCTACCATAACTGGGAAGCCTAAGTCTTTTTGAAGTCTTAGAACTCTTCTAACATCTAAAACACCATCAACGTTAAACATTACCGGCTTTTGTTTTGAGATGACAGGGAAGAAAGCTTGGCTTACTCTGTCATTTGCAGGACGAGGTAAACCACTTGGGTTTTGAGCATAAAGCTCAGAATGTCTTTTATCTTGTTCCGCGTTTCTATAAAGATTTCTCCACTTGGCCATCATGCCTAAGATGTTGCCCGGATAAGCACCAGGAGCCCCGATCCATTGAGCAAAAAGAGCTACATCTTTTTGCATAATGATATCATCAGGATGCTCTCCATCTTTTAGAACGATCAATGCCGTAGATCCTGGAAGCATTCTACCATAAGGGGCAGTATGTGAAATACCGAATCCGATCTCTCTTAGGTTACCAATTCCAGAATTCTCAACATCTAGTTGATCTACTACAGAATTTTCAGGAGTAATACCCGCATAATAGTTAGGTGGATCTGGTGTGAAAATATCATCAGGTCTTTCAGGGTTGTCAGGCCTTTCCGCACCCGTGTTAGACATTCCATTAATAAATGCCGAATAAACATAGAGTTCAGAAGCATCAATAACCTGAGCGTCTGCAGGAATGGATACATTCTTTCCTACACTTTGAATAAGGCCATCTTTGATGACCACGGTTGTTTCTTTCAATTCTGTTCCCGGCATCGTAATAACCGTGGCGTTGGTCAGTGCATAAGTTTTAGTCACTGGGGAGTTTCCTGTTGGATCACTCTGTGCCCAGCCACTAACTGCGATAACCGACATAGAAAGTAGCAACACTGCGTGTAGGCATAACTTTCGAAGTGATTTCATATTTAGCAATTTAGTTTAGTATTTAATCAAGGAGAAAAGATACTGTAAACAGACGTTCAATTCAAAGCCAAATATGAGAGTGGTTACATAATGATTTTGGGGGTTGAAAGTGTTCTGGTATTCTTAAACCAAAAAGGGAGAATGCATATGCAATCTCCCTTTAATTAATTCGAGTAATATCTGTTGTTAATCTAGTTCTAAGGCCATTTCTATTCTTACTGCTAAGTCTTCTAAGTGTAGTTTACTTGCCCTATCGGAATAACGAGCTGCGGCAGCGTTGACCTGGGTTTGAAGAGCTTTCAGCTCGGCTCTTGCAGCAGGCCTGATGTCTGACTGGGAAATACTAACGTTTCGAGCCTGAAAACCACTTACCTCATTCTTCAGCATAAAATCTAATCTTTCCACAAAAGCTCTCTGTAGGTTTCTCCTGTAAGTTGAAATAGTCTCGTTAGCAGATAATTCAGAAAATAAACCTTCTCGTGTGTCACCAAACAATTGATAGATGGTATAAGTGTTTCTTCCTTTGAATGCCTCAGCTTCGATCAATCGTTGAGCTCTATCGGGGCTTAAAAGATTGTTTAAGAAAGACACCTGAGTGCTTCTTATTCTATTAACAGCACCATAATCCTCCATTTTTCTCAAAAGGGCTTCATCTAACAACCATTCTGGTGTATCGAAAGCATATTTCATGAGCCACTTCATGGCTTCAACTTGTTGGCCTTCAGAAACAACATTATAAACAGTACCTGACTGATCGGTGGATTTAAGATCTTCCGTGATTCCACCTACATTGGTGATCACGTGACCTACGAATCTTCTCCACTGTCCTATAATCTCTCCGTAGATCTCTTCAGTATCACTGTAATCCTTGCCAGGAGTGGCTGTCCAGTCCAATAGATTAGGTACTACTTTCATCAGGTTCTCCATTCCATATGCATCCGCTTTCATAGAATTATTTCCTAGATCTTCTGTTTGCGACTCTGGGTTCGCGCCAGTGCTTGAACCAAAACGATACATTCTATCATTCGCTTTTTCTTCGATCCATTCATCCAAAGTAGCGTTTTCTTCTTCTGGCGAATCTGCTTCAGGAATGACTCTGTAACCCCAGTTGATCGCATATTTATCATATGGACCGATCTTTCTGATAAAGCGCGTTACACCATCGCCTGGTTGAGCAATGTAGTTCAAGCGAGCATAGTCCATAATGGTGGGTGCTACGCCATATTCTTCTGCAAATTCAGGGTTTCTTAATGATTCAACCGGATATGAAGAACTAGCTTTCATATTGTGCGGTAAACCTAAGGCGTGTCCGATCTCATGAGCAATAACAGCTCTCATCATTTCACCTATGTCTTCTGCTGGAGTATTTAAAGTACGTGCTCTAGGGTTAGCGGCACCAGTTTGGATCATATACCAGTTTCTGTAAGAACGCAAGTGATTGTGGAACCAGATGATGTCACTTTCAATGATCTCACCAGTTCTTGGGTCGGCTGTACTAGGGCCAACTGCATTTCGCGTCATGCTAGCGATATACCTAACTGTTGAGTATCGAGCATCTTCTGGACTCCAGTCTGGATCTTCTTCTGGGCTAGGTGGCTCTTTTGCAATGATGGCATTTTTGAAACCAGCCGCCTCAAAAGCCACTTGCCAATCTTCAATTCCTAGCTTGAACCACTTTTTGAATTTCTCTGGCGTTGCAGGATCCAAGTAGTAAACGATAGGTTTGATCGGTTCAACCAATTCGCCTCTGGCATAGGCGGCAGGATCTTTTGGCTCTAATCTCCATCTTTTTAAGAATCTTACTTGGTCTCCTTTTAGCTCATTAGAACTATAATTGATGTTTCCAACCGTGAACCAACCGACTCTTTCATCTGCTAAGCGAGGCATCATTGGTTCTTCTGGCAGTTGGATCATTGACTGACTCACTTTCATGGTGATCAGTCCTGTAGCACTATTTGAAGGTGGTCTTCCTGCATCATAAGTCATTACCTGACGCACCTCAATATTGATAGGGAAAGCTTTTGTAGACTCTACATAGCTCTTATCAGCGTCTAGTCTTCTCACCTGTAATTGGCTTCTCAAACCAGTGTTCATAGCGCTGATGGCACGCGTGTCTTGGTTGAAGAACCCAGTTACATCCACCAGATATGATGCTGAATCCTCAGGCTGACCTTCAATATCAAATGCACCAATGATTGGTGCAAAGTTATTATTAGCGACTGATTTAAAGATGGCATCTGTACTGTCAGCTACATTGTTGTAAGAGACGGTCTTCAGGTAGATCTTTCCTTTGATCATTTCCCATTGAACCACTTGCTCATTCATTTTCCAACCTGATCCCAAGAAAGGACTAAGGTTTTCAGGACTTGCCACCAAGCGAGTTACCCAGAGCATGTCTTTCTTCAATTCAGACTTTGGGATCTCGAACATGATCTTCTTATCGTTTTGATAAACGGTAAAGAGTCCTTCGTCTTTTTGTAGGTCTTTTATGACTGATGCAAAGGTCTTTTCATCCTTTTTAGGCGCAGCTTTTTCTTTTGTTTGCTGGGCAGCTTCTTCATTATTGTTCCTGTTTCTGCGTTGTGCCTGAGCATTTAAGGCAGAAAACAAGAAACAGCACAAGAGTAGGAGTGCTAATTTTGGTTTTCTCATAGATCTATTCATAAACTTTTTGATTATCAAATTGATTGATAAAAATGGAATCAACTCAAAAGAAAAAAGGTTATTTCACAAATGTGTATTTGATTATGTTAGTGGTTAGTTAAAACCTGCGATTAGTGAAGAATTATTTTGAAATAATAAAGAACGGTTACCAAGGATACGCTCAATATTTGTGGCAGGAGATCACCTTTCAGTACGATTATAAGCCCTGGTGGCA
>CBFIDS010000118.1:0-4273 GCA_965661435.1 Roseivirga sp. | reverse complement strand
GAAACACCAAGCTTATCCATATCCTCTAATAATTGACCGCCATCAATGATCATGTTGATCTGGACTAAAGGGACTTCATCATTTTCAATACCATAGATTTCCATTCCATTATCTAATGTGGCTTCATAAACCTCAGGGATCTGAACTTCTGGGGCTGAGCCGTACGGTGGTTCAATTGTTCTATTGAATGAAGATGGAGTTCTGTCATAATCAGCTTGAATTGAAGCATCGAAGCTTTCTTCAGCGCCTTGAACGATCTGTTCTTCGACTACTTCTGCCTTTTCAGAATTAGCTAGCGCAAGGTCTAATTGGCCTCTAGGAACAAAGCTTGTAGCTATGAAATCTTTTCCTTTGATATACTTTTCATAAACGCGAATCACATCGGTTGCTGATACTGCTAATATGCTTTCTATATCTTTCTTAATGAACCCAGGATCATTGGCAAAGATATTATACTGTGCTAGCTGAAATCCTTTTCCTAAAACACTGGAAAGGCTGTTGTAGAAACTTGTTTCTTGTCCCGCTTTGATACGGTCAAGATCTTTCTGACCAATACCTTCAGATTCAAATTTGGTGAATGCTTCATCGATAGCACTTGCAACTTTATCTAAGTCAGTATCTGCATACGCTCTTATGGAAAGTTGATATTGGCCTGCCAGTTCAGAAGTTCTATTAAACATTCGAACGTTAGAACTGAGTTTTTTATCTTCTACAATTACCTGATTGAATGGAGCTTTTTTACCGTTAGTTAAGTATTGAGACAGGACATTTAGAGCATAACTATCGGGGTGATATTGTTCTACAGTTGGCCATGTCATGGTTAGCTCTGGAAGACGAGCAAAATTGTCTTCATGATATAATTTGATAGTTTCATTCACAGTACCAGGTTGTGGCTCTAATGATGCTATTTCTTCACCGCTAGGGATCTCATCAAAATATTTGCTCACCCATTCTTTGGCTTGAGCCACATCAAAATCTCCAGAAACCACTAGTGTTACATTGTTTGGAACATACCAACGATTAAAGAATTCCTTTACATCGGCTACTTGAGCAGCTTGCAGGTCGTCTAATGAACCGATAACCTGCCAGTTGTAAGGATGGTCTGCTGGATATAAGTTTTTATCTATGACATAACTCGTATGTCCATATGGTCTATTGTCAACGCTTTGGCGTTTTTCATTCTTAACCACTTGCTTTTCTTTCGCAAGAACCGGATCAGTCACTGTGTTAATGAACCAACCGAGTTTGTCTGCTTCAGCCCAAAGCATTTTCTCTAAAGCATCTTTAGGAACTGTTTGAAAATAGTTAGTTCTATCTCTTGAAGTTGATCCATTAGCTCCTGAACCTCCAACACGAGCACTGAGTTTGTCGAGACCACCTTTACCTAAATTTTCTGATTCTAGAAATAAGAGATGCTCGAATAAGTGAGCAAAACCAGTTCTCCCTTCTTTTTCTCTTGCTGAACCTACATGTGCAGTAAGTGCTACTGCAACTACTGGGTCAGACCTATCGACATGGAAAACCACATCTAAACCATTGTCCAGTTCAAATTTTTCATAATCAACATTAAAGTCGGCTTGTTCTTTCTGATTGTCTTGACAAGACATGCTTAGAAATACTATTAAAAAAATGGGAGCTAGCTTTTTCATCTTAAATTAATTTGTAAGCTAATTAGCACTTTGCGACAGATAAATCAAGTGAAATGCTTTGTGTAATAGCAATCGTTGGTAGTAAATCTAATTCTATTTGTTTATTGAAATGAATCGAGGAAATTGCAAGTGAATAAGAGCAATGAAATACTACATTATAGCAGGAGAAGCTTCAGGCGATATGCATGCCGCAAACATGATGAAAGAACTGAAAAAGTTTGATCAGGAAGCGTATTTCCGAGTGTGGGGTGGAGACAGGATGGCTAAGCAAGCACAAGAATTAGCCAAACATATTCGAGAGACTTCTTTTATGGGTATTTTCGGTGTATTATGGAACATAAAGACGATTAAAAGGAACTTCAAGTATTGTGAATCTGATATCGATAAATTTCAGCCAGATGTACTCATACTTATCGATAACTCGGGTTTCAACTTAAGAATCGCCAAGTATGTAAAAGAGAAAGGTCTGCCTACTAAGATCTTTTACTACATACTACCACAGGCCTGGGCTTGGAAAAAGAAGCGTGTCCATACTATTCATCAATGGACGGACAGGATCTTTTCGATCCTACCTTTCGAACCAGATTTCTATAAGTCCTATGGTTATGATATTGATTTTGTAGGGCATCCAATTATTGATGCTTTGGAGCAAAAAAAAGCATCTTTAATTAGTCCAGAGGAGTTCAATCAAAAATTTGGACCTGGTGAAAAACCCATCATTGCTCTGTTGCCAGGAAGTCGGAAACAGGAGATCATAGGTAAGCTGCCGAAGATGTTAAAGATAATTCCTCATTTTCCAGACTACGATTTCATTATTGCGGGTTCTGAGACAATCGATCTAGAGCTCTATGAAAAATACACTCAGGGTAAGGTAAAAATCGCCTTTGGGGCTACTTACGATATATTAAATAATTCTCAGGCAGCTCTAGTTACTTCAGGTACAGCTACTCTAGAAACAGCCTTGTTTAATGTCCCACAGATTGTTTGTTATAAGCCTGGCTGGTTAACTTATCATCTCTTGAAAAGAATTGTAAGTATCAATTACATCTCAATGGTCAATATTATTTTAGACAAAATGGCCGTACAAGAGCTCATTCAAGATGGTTTGAAGGAGAAAAGGATGGTGAAAGAACTCAAGGCCATATTAAATGAAGATAGACGCATCGAAATACTTCAAGACTATGAATTATTGCGCAAGAAATTAGGTGGGACTGGTGCTTCTAAAAGAGTAGCAGAATTAATGATCGAAGAGCTTAGCTAAAAATCAATCCTTTCACATCAGAACTAAAAATCTGTAATCTAAGTTTTCAAACCATGAATCAAGAAGCGTTAATCGATAGACTGGTAACCTTTGATGCTCTGGCCGATGTGCCGAGAGACCAAATACAATGGATGGTAGAAAAAGGTGAGGTGAACAAGCTAAAGGCTGGTGAGATTGCTTTTAAAAAAGGCGATTCGATCTTTAAAAGTGAGAAAGGCTTTATCCTTACAGGAAGAGATGTTGAAAAGGAAGAAGTGTTTAAGAAGCATTGGAAAAAGGAAAGAGAGCCATTTCTATTGGAGACTAGTACTCCAGGAATATTTACTGCCGGTGATGTTAGAGAAGGAGCCATGAACCGTGTGGCTTCAGCAGTTGGTGAAGGAGCCATGGCGATCAAATTCGTTCACGAGTATTTGGCTGAGGTTTAGAATAAATAGTAGCAAGTATATTTTTTTTCGTCCCCTCAATATTTCTATCTATTGCAAATAGATGGTCATAGAAATTTGAGGTCTATGAAATTACTCTTTTCACCGTAACGGATATCCAAAAGACTTCTAGAATCCATATCTTGGTCGTGTGGGGAAAGATTACTTTTAAAGGAGAGAAAATGATGATAGACAAAATGAATCCTTGGCACAAAGTGCCGGTAGGAGATGAGGCGCCTGATGTAGTGAATGGAATCATCGAAATACCACAAAATACAAGAGCCAAATACGAACTAGATAAAGAAACTGGATTACTAAAAATGGATCGAGTGATCTATTCTAGCATGTATTATCCACATAATTATGGTTTCATTCCCCAAACCTATTGTGATGACCAAGATCCATTGGATATTTTGGTCTTATCTAAAATTTCTATTGTACCAATGTGTCTGGTCGAAGCCAAAGTAATAGGGGTGATGCGAATGCTAGATGGTGGCGAAATGGATGATAAGATCATAGCAGTAGCGAATAATGACATGTCAGTTCAGCATTTCAACGACATTTCCGAGCTTCCGGCCCATTACATCAAGGAGATGAGAAACTTCTTTGAGGATTATAAGAAGCTTGAAAACAAAACAGTTGCTGTTGAGGATTTTCAGAATGCGGAGATAGCCAAGGAGATACTTGAACAAAGTATTAAGGATTATAAAGAGTTGATAAAGTCGAATTAAATAGTGAAAAGCCAGAAGGGAAAATTTATAAGCCCATCCTCTTTACACTTTCTAGTGGTATTCTTGTTCATAACAACAGGTTGCAAACAAGCTGTAGAGGAATGGTTTGATGAGGATGTGCCTCAGGGCATGGTTTACGTTCCTGCCGGTAGTTTTCAAATGGGTGGAAAAACAGATCAAGCAGATCGTGATGAATTACCCAGGCCT
>CBFIDS010000117.1:0-6478 GCA_965661435.1 Roseivirga sp. | reverse complement strand
GAACAAGTGGAACCATGGTTATCCTAATGCGTCAACAATGGACCTTGCACTACAAGAAAGAGAAGACGATCTAGCGATCGGTACTTTCGGTAGAGCATTCTACATCTTAGATGACATTAAGCCACTAAGAGAGTTTGCTGCAAGAGGCTTCAACAATGCCGTGAATGAAGACTTGATCGTTTTCGATATTCCAGATGCTTATCAAATGACCTATAGCAGACCAGCTGGTATGAGATTCCCAGGTAGTAGTGGTCCTTTTGAAGGAGAAAATAAATACTTCGGTAATGCAAATATCAAGTTCTTTGTAAGAGACGATGCTGCAAAACCTGCGATGGAAGAAGAAGAGCAACCACGTAGACGCAGAAGAAACAGAGATCAAGAAACTGAAGAAGCAGCGCCTGTTAAGAAGTTGCCTAATAGAGTTCAAATGACTGTTTTAAATGCGAGTGGAGATACTATCAGAACTGGCTCAAGTACAGTGACCAAAGGTGAAGTAAATACCATACGTTGGGATCTTCAAAGAAGAAACCCTTACCCAATTGAGTTCTCCGGAGGCGGAGGATTTGGTGGTGGTCGCTTCGGTCGTGGTGGTGGCGGAGGTGGTAACCGCGAGCAAACCATAGGTCAAGTGCTTCCTGGTGATTATACAGTTGTCTTATCTCTTGGAGATACGAAAGTTGAAAAAGAAGTGACTGTTCATTTCGACCCAAGAATTGATGTGAACATGTCAGACATGAGAGCGAAGGAGTCCTTTATTGAAGATGTCGCTCAAATGCAACAGACCTGGTTCAAGATCACAAGCAGAGTTGGTGAAGCAAATCAGATCATCGACAAAGTGGAAGAGCAAATGAAAGAAGAAGACGACAAGGAAAAAACCAAAGAATTGAAAGAAGCTTTAGACTCTATCAAAGAGAAGCTTGAGGAAGTTCAAAAGGTTACAACCGGAATCAGAGGAGAAAGAGGACAAGCTACTGTAAGAGAATCTTACGACAACGCAGGAAACTGGATCAATCAGGCTAGAAGATATGCTAGTAACAGATTGACAGCACCTGGACCTAACGAAAGAAGCTTAGTAAACAATGCTGAAAAAATGATGAACGAAGCAATGCAGAAGGTCAATGACTTCTTCAGCAATGAATGGCCATCATTCCAAAATGCGTATGATCAAGTTAAATTCGATTTCTTCAAGGATTTTTCTGAACCGATCAAAAAATAATATTTGATCTTATCTATAAAAAGGACTGCCGCAAGACAGTCCTTTTTTTTATTTCCTTACTTGATACTTCTACACTATCACTTAATTTCGCAAACAAATTCATCATCATGAGCAAAGTCAACTGGACCACAGTAAAAGAATATGTAGACATCACGTATAAAAAATCAGGTGACGGTGTCGCTCGTATTGCATTTAACCGACCTGAGGTACGAAATGCTTTCAGGCCAAAAACGGTTGGAGAGCTCTTTGAAGCTCTATTAGACGCTCGAGAAGACACCTCAATTGGAGTCGTTCTACTTTCCGGTGAAGGACCTTCTGCTAAAGATGGCGGATGGGCTTTTTGCTCAGGAGGCGATCAGAACGCTCGTGGACATCAAGGCTATGTAGATGATGACGGTATGCCTCGTTTGAACATCCTAGAGGTTCAGCGCCTCATTCGCTTTATGCCGAAAGTCGTGATCTGTGTATGTCCAGGATGGGCCGTAGGTGGTGGCCATAGTCTACATACTGTTTGTGACCTGACTCTAGCGAGTAAAGAGCATGCTATTTTCAAACAAACAGATGCCGATGTTACCAGCTTTGATGGTGGGTATGGCTCTGCCTATCTAGCCAAGATGGTGGGACAGAAAAGAGCTCGTGAAATCTTCTTTCTAGGTAGAAATTATTCAGCTCAAGATGCATACGACATGGGCATGGTCAATGCTGTCATTCCTCATGACGAATTAGAAGACACAGCTTACGATTGGGCACAAGAAATTCTAGAGAAGTCCCCTACCTCTATCAAAATGCTCAAGTTCGCCTTCAATGCTACTGACGATGGTATGGTGGGCCAACAAGTGTTTGCAGGTGAGGCAACAAGACTAGCCTATATGACGGATGAAGCCAAAGAAGGAAGAAACGCTTTCTTAGAAAAAAGAAAGCCCAACTTCAAAGACGTGAAGTGGATTCCTTGATTTTCTAAGGTTATTAAATTCAGAGACTTTATCTTGATCTATGCTTGACTTTTGGCAGTCGATCTCGCCTTATATTCTTCCCATCTATTATGTCGCCATTTTTTTAGTGGTGATCAATATAATGTTGGAGAATAGAAATCCGTTAAAGACTCATTCTTATTTACTCTTGCTTTTGCTCATACCACTTTTAGGGATAGTTATTTACCTATTCTTTGGCCAAAACATTAGAAAGAGAAAGATCTTTGCTAAGAAACGGCTTATTAATCAAGCATTTGGAGACAACTACCTAGAAAGTAGAATAGCACAAGGTTCATTAACAAGAGAAGTTCCGAAAGACCTCTTGCAATATGAAAGAGTGATCAAATTCTTAAGAAAAGATCTCTCGCCTTTAACCGGCAACAATAACATCAGTATTTTTAAAAATGGTGAAGAAAAGTTTCCAGAACTTTTCAAATGTCTTGAAGCCGCCCGACACCATATTCATTTAGAGTATTACATCTTCGAAGATGACAACATTGGTAAAAAAGTTGCTGAAATACTCAAGCGAAAGGCTGAAGAAGGAGTTGCAGTTAGGATGATAGTAGATGGCGTTGGTTCCCTTGGCCTACGTAAAAGTTTTTTTGAAGATCTCAAGAAAGCGGGTGTTCAAGTCGTAGAATTTATGCCTGTACTGTTTCCTTCATTTACGAGTAAGATAAACTATCGGAATCACAGAAAGATCGTGGTCATCGATGGGATGATTGGCTTTACTGGTGGTATGAACATAAGCGACCGGTACATTAATAATGGAAAACATAAGACTTATTGGCGAGATACTCATGTCAAGATCGAAGGTGAATCAGTAAAAACACTCCAATTTTTATTTATCCTGAGTTGGCAATTCGTTACACAAGAAGAGCTAGACAGCGTAGATAATTTCTTCCCAAAATTCACTCCAAAGGGCAAGCATCTCATCCAAATTAATGCAAGCGGACCAGATTGGGAGTTAGCAAGCATCATGGATTCATTCTTTCTAGCGATCAATTCGGCACGAAAGAATGTGAAGATCATCACTCCTTACTTTATACCAACTGAAAGCATTTTAGATGCCATCACTACCGCTGCCATGAGTGATGTCAAGGTTGAGCTTATGATACCTTCCAAGGCTGACTCTTGGATCGTTGAGGCTGCGACTAAGTCATTTATAAAGCAATTACTGGAAGTAGGTGTAAACGTTTACCTATATACAAAAGGGTTTCTGCACTCAAAGGTGATTATCATGGATAATAATTTTGCCTCGATTGGGAGCGCCAATATGGACTATAGAAGCTTTGATCTAAATCATGAGGTCAATGCCTATTTCTATGATGAAGAAATAATCGATCAGCTGACTAAAGAATTCGAGAATGATATAACCGATTGTGAAATCCTTCACTTGGATAACTGGAAGAACAGGAGATTAACACAGAAATTAAAGGAGTCAGCTTGTAGATTATTAGCACCATTACTTTAAAATAATGCTTCCTTAATATCCATTTCATCAAGAAGATGGAATTGAATATTAATTTTACTATGTGAAAAGGTACTTCGAAGTCATTCTATTGATCCTTGTGATCGGATTTGTTGCAGTAGCCAAGACAAAGCAAAATAATCAAGCCCCATACATTATTATGGTGTCTTTTGACGGATTTAGGAATGATTATGTAGAAATGTATAATCCACCTAATTTCAAGTCATTTATTGATAACGGTGTCGCTGCTGAAGCTATGATCCCTTCATATCCTTCGAAAACTTTCCCTAATCATTATACTATGGTCACGGGGCTATACCCCGATAATCATGGTTTGGTAGATAATTCCTTTTATGATAAAACATTAGATCTTCAATACTCCATTGGCAATAGAGAAATAGTGGAAAATCCTGCCTTTTATGATGGACTTCCTTTATGGCAATTAGTCCAGCAAAACGGAATGAAATCAGCTTCCTATTTTTGGGTAGGTTCGGAAGCACCAATTGGAGGTGATTTTCCAGATTACTATACCATTTATGATGGAAGCGTACCTAATGAGAATAGGATTGATCAGATCATTGATTGGCTCAAATTACCCAGGTCAGAAAGACCTAATTTTATAACCCTCTACTTTTCATTAGTAGATTCACAGGGCCATTCTTCAGGCCCAGATCATCCAAAAACGAAACAGTCCGTATTAGAAGCAGACAGACTTCTAGGCAAGCTCAAAGAACAAGCAGACCAGTTGGATCTACCTGTAAACATTATCGTAGTATCTGATCATGGCATGGAGCCCATTTATCCAAAAAAAGAGAATTACATAGACGTCTCTAGCATCAAGGAAAAACTTGAGGGTTCTGACATAAGAATGGTTAACAATGGTACTCATGCCCACTTCTATTTGGGGGAGAATGATGATGAAGATCAACTGATCCAAGAGTTAAAAGAAGATGCCAGAGATTTTGAGGTTTATCGGAAGTCTGAACTCCCTGAACACCTCAACTACGGTACTAACCATAGAATTGGAGACGTAATGATGATCATGGAACCAGGCCATTACATTTCTTCATCTTCCCGAATAAAGAATAATATTGAAAATAATATTACTCGGGGTGAACATGGCTTTGATCCTTATGCCACCAAACACTTAGGTGCAATATTCTACGCCAATGGACCCGACTTTAAGAAGGGACTTAAAATTGACAAGTTTGAGAATATTCATATTTACCCAATGATTGCAAAATTACTGGGGATCAAAAATTACCCCAAGATCGATGGTAAAAGAACTGTTCTAAATGACATTCTTACCAAATAGTTGTCAAAGTCAACTACCACTCTCTTCAATACGATGGAATTATCTAACGAGAGCCCAAAAGCTGATTTTAAACCATATTCAGAACATCTTAATTTGATTATGTTTGTAGTTAAATGAGCAAATCTAAGTCTAAGAACCTCCGAAATATCTGGTATGTGGCTTGTCATGGAAGTGTCTTGAAAAAAGGCCAAACCATGGAAAAAGAGATCGACAGTGAGAAAATCTGCTTGGGAAGAGATGAAAACGGCAAGGCTTTCGCTCTAAGAAACCAATGCCCACACAGAGGAATACCATTAACTTATGGGAACTTCGATGGCTGCGAGATCGAGTGCTGCTATCATGGCTGGAGATTCAAACCCGATGGTGTTTGTTCTAAGATCCCTGCTCTTCCTCCTAACTCTGGACTAGACGTTTCAAAAATTAGAGCACCTTATTATCCTGTAAGAGAGAAGTTCGGTATCGTATTTATTTACATGCCAAAGGACATGAGAAAGCCAGAGGATATAGACGAAAGCTTATTTCCTCATTTCCCTTTGAATGACGAGCAAGAATTTGAGCTCGTTACGGCTAAAAAGATGGAATGTGGCCTCGATCATTCGGTTATTGGACTGATAGACCCTGCTCACGTACCATTTGTGCATCAATCATGGTTCTTTAGAAAAAAGACTAATCTTAAGCTAAAAGAAAAGAACTTTGCTCCTTCTCATCTTGGTTTTACCATGGTAAGACATGAGCCTTCCAAGAACTCAGCCGCCTATAAGATCCTTAAGAAAGAACAGACGACAGAGATCAGCTTTCAGATTCCTGGAATTCGTATTGAGCACCTGAAGGTTGGAGAAAATGACATTGTGATCATGACCACTCTTACCCCAGTCAATGATCAGGAAACAGAATTAACGCAGTTTTTATTCACGGATATTAAGTGGATAAAAGTATTCAAACCGATCTTTTATCGATTCGCGGACACTTTTATCCAGCAAGATGTCGATGTATTCCAGAAACTAAAAGAAGGACTAAACAACAACCCTCCACTGATGCTGATGGGAGATCCTGATATGCAAGCAAAATGGTATAATGCCATCCGCTCTAGGTATGAAAAATGTCAGGAAGAAAAGATTCCTTTTGAACATCCTATTAAAGAGCCTCAGACACTTTATTGGCAGACATAAGGTTTAGAGGTTTAGAAGTTTGGAAGTTGAGATGTTTTGATGTTGGAGTATTTAGAGGTTTAAGGATACAATACTTTTCAGGAGTCAAATCTGGTTGTATACACCTGATTTTCAGGCTAATTTAAAGCCATCTCAGCAGATCTTTCGGTAAGCTCAAGATGGGAAAAGTGAATAACTCTAGCCACAATCGGTTTTTTCACCGATTGAATTAACATGATTGATCTGATCTTAAACTTCATGGTGTGGACACCATGATTGGTGTTATGTGTAAACTTCAATAATGGAAAGAGAGAATTATAGGCGAAGACAAAGTCTTTGAAAACTGATTTACAGATC
>CBFIDS010000116.1:0-1723 GCA_965661435.1 Roseivirga sp. | reverse complement strand
AAAAAAAGCCCTACATTTCTGCAAGGCTTTTAATTCTGTGGAGAATACCGGAGTCGAACCGGTGACCTCTACACTGCCAGTGTAGCGCTCTAGCCAGCTGAGCTAATTCCCCAAGGGTGTGCAAATATAATCCTTCTCTTGAATTGTGGAAATGGCTTGTTAGAAATAAACAAAGTATTTGTTTATTCAGCGTCTCATATCAATAATCTGTTAGGTGATTTTCTAGTAAGCAGTATTCCTCTAATGGGCATAAATAACATGCCTGATGCACGAAGTCAATACTGCTTTAATCGATAGGTAATCTTGACGGTTTGAGATTTAGATATATCAGAGGATGAACTTGTACCGCTAGCGATATTACTTCTGCCTCCTGAACCACGTCCTCCACCGGCTCGAGCACCTCCACGGCCACCACCCCGAGAAGCGGCTCCCGCTCTAGAATTATTGGCAGGTGAGCTTACTGGCTTGACTAAATATTTAATGGCTATATCTGTTTCAGAGATCCTTGCCCAATTTATTTCTTCTTTAAAAAGTTCTTTTAGTGGAATTTTGACTTCATAGCTATAGAGAGCTTGGCCATTGTTTGGTTTCATGTTGATTTTCGCTTCAATCGTGCTGATGTCATCTATAAAGACCGTTCCATTAGTTAACTGAAATCCTTTAAGCTTGCCTTTGAGTTTTGTTGATATCAAAAGGTTCTGTCTCTCTAGCATCATTTTTTGTCTCTGTTGCTGAGTTGATAATCCTTGAACATCTCGGTTAGTGTTACCGGTACGGCTTTGAATCGGTCTGATACTAGCTTCACTCTCAATTGGGTAATCGATCTTTGCATTCAATTTGGGTTTAGTCTTTGCTTTAAGACTTAGACTCATTCCCGCAGCAAGTATTTTTGATATGGCCCTCTCATCGCTAGTTTGAAAGATCAGATACAAGTTTTCGGAGCTGTTTTTCACTCCTGTCAAGAAACCTGTTGTTTCGTCTTTTTCAAGCTCAGACAAAGTCCATTGAATAGACTCTTCATCTGAATGAATGTTTTTTCCAGTAGATGCTGCTTCTTGCGCGTTAATGATAGACGCCAAACAGAATAGGGGAATTAAAATTAAATATCTCATGTGAACTAAGTTGAATATCAACTTAGACTCAAAAAGTCACCTATGGTTTAATTCGCTTTCAACGCCTCATGAACAGGTTCCCCTGTAGCTCCACTTGGCAAACGCATCTCCATCAACATACTGATGGTAGGGGCAATGTCCGTAATATGCACCTCTCGGGTTGTAGAACCTGCATTGACGCCCCATCCATAAAACATAACAGGAATGTGGGTGTCATAGGTCCAGGCATTTCCATGCCCTGTTCCCTGAGCACCACCGCCTTGCCATCCAGGATTCAGGACCATTTTAACATCTCCACTCTCTTTTGGGTGATAGCCGTTTTGAATCAAACTCTGAATACTTTTAGAAAAACTATTTCTCGTCAGGTCAATGCCAGGAATGGCCATATAGATGCCGTCAAACTGCATGGCTTTTTGAGCGACAAAGAGTTGAACATCATAGGCATTTAAGTTCTTCTCAGCTAAAAGGTCTTGATTGATAAAGAAATCTGTGCCACCACTTTCGATCCAATCTCCTTCACCAAATTGCTGATTAAGGGCTTCTTCCATATAAGAATTAAAAGCTCTTGAGCTATAATTGTCGTATTGGTAACCTAGGTTCTTCATTCTTAC
>CBFIDS010000115.1:0-2894 GCA_965661435.1 Roseivirga sp. | reverse complement strand
GGAGAAAGTCCCGGTCTGGGTTAAATTGAGGCCTTCAACTGTGTTGAAGTTAATTTGAGGCAAAAAGCCATTCCAATCATACCTCAGTCTTTCTCCAAATTTGTAATACCCACCCGTTACTAAATCGCCTAAACCAAAACTTTGACCATTACGAAGCACGGAAGAGTCTGCCTCCGCTTGTTCACGTTGTGCGACATAGGTGCTATCATCTTTTTGATAGCTGACCACTTCCTTAGAAGTCAGCGGCACTGGTCTAATGCTTTCCCAATACAAAGAGTCTTTTTTGGCAGCTAATGAATCTATTTTAAAAGAATAGTCAGAAATTACATCAGGCTCTTCGGTTTCTTCAAGTTCCTGCTTTTCATATTCTTTCATCATTTTTCTGAATTGCTTGCGCGAAACTTCTTGATCCTCTTCAAAAACTTGATTCATCCCTTCTTCCAAGTTGTTCTCTTTTAAGGCTTGAATTTCTTCAGGAGCAGGTTCAATTTTTTCGTCAATAAGAATAACAGAATCATCTAGCTCTTCATTAGCCTCCACATAGTAATTCGAAAGAGATGCCAAATAGGAGTATTTGCCCCCTAAGCCAAAGACCTTGCCAGAGAAGTCTAATTGCTGGGTAACAGGCATCCAAATTTCGCCCTCTACAGGGGCATATATGGATTCTATTCCGATATCGAAACCAAAAAGCTGTGTTGAAAGCTCTAGCGAGTGAATATTCCAGAAATCTTCTCTAATGAAGATCACTCCTTCAAATACCTGGTCTCCTTTAGACCTCGGAGTAACTTTTATCTTATTGATCTCAAAACCTCTTTCAATAAAACTTCCTTGATACTCAAATTTGTAGTAAGAAAAGGCACGCGGATTAAGTGGAGATATGGCATCCACCACTTTAGGATTGTAGAAGCTACTATTGATATATGCGTTAGGGTTGGCATTATCCATATTCTGCCCAGTGGCTCTAACAGAGATCACCTTTTCAGAAAAAGTATTGGGTCGAACAAAGGATATTATACTGACCGATTCCGAAGTAAAAACCCTCGAAGTATCTACACCTTCTTTTTCAAAGGTCTTTTTTAGGAACCAAGGCACCTTAGTCAATTGACCGGTGCCTTTCATATAGACTTCAGCTGAAAAGGTATCAGCTTGGTTCATATGGTAAGTAGCTTTGGCTATGGCTTTCCGCATGATGGTATACGAAGGGTCTTCTGAATCATCGGTAACGGTAACCGTAGGCAGGTCGTAAATCTGTGGGCGCATATCGACATCTAACTCTACAAACTGATTCCTTACCGTGATCCTCTTTTGTACAGAAGCATAACCCATGAATTGATAAATAACATCATAGTTCCCCGGTTCCAATCTAATTTCATAGACTCCCTCGAAGTTTGAAGAAGTTCCTGTGCCAATCTGTTCGACATAGATAGAGGCAAAAGGAAGCCCCTTTCCTTCCTCATCTTTGATGGTACCTCTAATGCCTTGTGCTAATACCTGACCTGATATTAAAACAAGAATGAATAGTGCTGAGAATTTATTATGCATGGTTTGAGTTTTTTAAGAAACGGCAAATTAGACGCCAAAGTTTGATGTGGCTATCTTTTTGAACCTTCAGCGTATAGACGCGATAAACGGAAGAAAGGTATGCTTGAAAAAAAAGAAAAGATCAGATCTACTGATAAAATTTCTTAAAACGAATGTATTCCACTACCGGGGCGGGTAATAGATATTGCACCGAATGGTCATTCTGAATAGAATTTCTAATGAAAGTCGCTGAGATATCTAGCATCGGAGAATCTATATAACTGATATTTTCATGTTCAACTCTGATCTTCTTCTTATCCACTTGTGGACGAGGGTAAACATATAGACCAAAATTCTCCAATACAGCTTCATAATTCTTCCATTTATGGAAATGGACCAGGTTATCTTCTCCAATGATCAGCTTGAACTCATGTTCCGAGTGCTTATCTGAAAGGTAAGCCAAGGTGTCTGAAGTATAACTTGGTTTGGGCATATTGAATTCAACATCTGAAGCTTTGAATTTAAAATTATCTGCAATGGCTAATTCCACCATCTTCAATCTGTCAAATTCATGAAGTAAACTCTTACTTCTTTTGAAAGGATTCTGAGGACTCACCACGAACCATACTTGATCTAGGTCGGTCTGGTCTGCCATTACATTGGCAATCACTAAATGACCTATGTGTATTGGGTTAAATGAACCGAAGAATAAACCAATTTTCAAGATGATTGATTTAGGAAGTTGCTCACCAATTCTTCTGCTCTTTTGTAAGAATCTTCTAAGTTTTCATTGAGAAGAGTAACGTCAAACTTGTCCTCGAAGCCCATTTCGAATTCAGCCCTGTCAAGTCTTTGAGATAAGGTTTCTTGAGATTCTGTACCTCTACCTACCAAGCGGCTTTTCAGCTCTTCCATGGAAGGTACTTTTACGAAAACCGCTAGAGCATTTTCACCGAAATACTTCTTTAAGTTCATGGCTCCATTGACCTCCACATCAAAAACCACTGTTTTTCCTTCAGCCCAAAGCCTCTCAACTTCAGTTTTCAAGGTTCCATAATAATTCCCAGTATAGACCTCTTCCCATTCTATGAATTCATCGGCCTCTACTTTAGTTCTGAATTCTTCTTTGGTGAGGAAGTAATAATCCTTGCCATTCTCTTCAGAACGACCTCGTTTATCTCTTGTGGATGCTGATATTGAAAAGGCTAAATTCTGATTGGTAGCCAACAGACGCTTGACTATGGTTGTTTTCCCCGATCCAGAAGGAGCGGTAAAAATAATCGCCTTACCTTTTGACATATTATAAATCTACACTATTACGAATCGTATCTATCAGATTGTTCGGCATTTCCTCTTTATGCTCACAAAGCTTT
>CBFIDS010000114.1:0-7271 GCA_965661435.1 Roseivirga sp. | reverse complement strand
TCGAACCTTCTTTGAAGCAACATATTCTCATACCAGAACATGTAAGTCTCTTTTGAGAATTTAGATTCCTTTTTTGCCTTAGCTTTGCTTTTATCTTTTGCCACTGCCATGTAATATAATTTGAAAGGCTATCGCCTTAATTGTCAATTGTTAAACAGGATTGCGAAAATAAGACAAAAACGTTCAACTTTGAAATCTCACAAGGCATTCCCTTAGAAAATGCATCTACAATCACTCAAACTGATACAATACAAGAACTATGAGCAGGCTCAAGTAGAGTTTAGTCCACAGATCAATTGTTTCTTAGGAGATAATGGAAGTGGGAAAACGAACCTGATGGACGCTATTTTCTTTTTGTCCTTCACCAAGAGTGCCGAACAGGCTCAAGATCTGCAATGTATCAAGCATAATGACTTCTATTTTTCGATTAGAGGACAATTTGTAAAGGAAGAAAAGAACCGTGTGGTTCTCTGTTCCTATCAGTCAGGTAAAAAGAAATCTATCAAGCTAGATGATAAGCCCTACAAAAAATCGAGTGAGCACATTGGAAAGTTTCCACTTGTAATGATTGCTCCTAATGATACGGATGTGATCAGAGGAGCGAGTGATGACAGAAGGAAATTCTTTGATGCCATTATTTCACAGGTCAATCAGGGGTACCTCAATGACCTAATTTCCTATAATCATGTACTTAAGCAAAGGAATAGCTTACTCAAGCAGTTCAATGAGCAAGACCGTTTTGATGCCGATCTTTTGGAACCTTATACACTTCAACTTATTGAGTTAGGTAGAAAGATCTTTGATATTAGACAAGAGTTCATCAATAGGTTTGTAAAGATGCACGCAGCACATTATTCTACCTTGAGTGATGGGAGGGAAAAAGTGGACATTGTTTATGAGTCTCATTTTCAGAAGGATATTGAGGAAGAATTTCAAGCTAACCTAAAAAAAGACCTTATACTGAAAAGGACGAACAGAGGAATTCATCGAGATGATTACCACTTTCTGATGGAGGAGAAGGCCGTGAAGAAATTCGGTTCTCAGGGTCAGCAGAAATCTTTTTTGATCGCCCTCAAGTTGGCCAACTTCGATTTTCTAAAAGACGAGTTGGGAGTAAAGCCTATTCTATTGTTAGATGATATCTTCGATAAGCTAGATGACCATAGGATTGAAAAGCTGATCACCATGGTTGCTTCTGATGCATTCGGTCAAATATTTGTGACAGATGCCCGGCCAGAGAGATCTATTTCAATCTTTAATAAGATAGATCAGGAACATTCTTTTTTTGAGATCAACTCCGGGAAAGTTGAGATAAAGGCAACAAAATAGGTAAGCTATTACGTATAAGTTGTTTATAACCAAAAACTCAATTTTTATGATTTTCAAAAACAGACTTACTCAGTATTTTTTAGCATTCATTTTTATAGCTAGTTCTGCCTCTGCCTCTGAAGGAGGATATGATTGGTTGAAACAAAGGCTGGATGCCAGCAAGGATTACACGCTTGCGGTTTTGGAAGCCATGCCTGAAGATGATTATAGTTTTAAGGCGAGTGAAGAGCAAAGAACATTTGCTGCTCAAGCTTATCACATTGTCTATAGTGTTGATTATTTCCACAGGGCTTTTTCCAATGGTGGTCAGGCGCAATGGGCTCCAGAAGATGAAAATTCTAAATCGAAAAAAGAATTGATCGAGTGGGCAAATAAGAAATTTGAGGAGATGAATGAATTCATCTTGACACAAGAGTCTAACGATCAATTAACATCAGGTGTGGTATCTTATTTAGATCATAATGCACACCATAGAGGGCAAATCATTACTTATTTGAGAATAAAGGGGATTGCTCCACCACAGTATCGCTGATCCACGACCGCCATGTCAACCACCCCGAATGGGTTCTTACTTACTGAGTCAGGTTTTTAAGCATAGACTACTTGAAGAGATCGAAGGAGACCAGTATTCGAAAAGTACTAGGTGCTTATGTTCAACATATTCTTTGGTTGAGGCATATGAAAAGTTTGCTAGTGGCATTATTCGCTTTACTTATTGCTATTCCAACTTCCATTTTCTCAATGAAAGACTGGTTGGGTAACTTCTCATCAGTCTGGTGATCTATGCCCTTACGTCAATAGGAGTGGTAGAATTAATTGCCAGCACTAGGTCTTTGATCGCAAGGTTGTAAAAAGGAACTCCTCTGATAATTTATGAAGTGAGTAGATAGGTATCCATTCGAGGGTTGACGACAAGACCGCCCTCGAACCTATAGGCCTATCCTTTGACCAATTATCGAATGGGTCTTTTCAAATAGTATCTGCGGTTTCAAAGTTCGCCATTCAAAGACATCCAAATCACCCCCGAAATTAATATAGCTATCGATGTCGTACTGTGACATTTCATCAATCACAAAGTCTCTGAACCCAATACCCGTGATCCAACCGTCTTCCATATCTTCAAACCACTCCTCATAGTAGCTATCATCTGAGCCATGAAAGTTCAGGATGTTCTCACCGATAAGAATATACTTGTTGATACCGTGGGAATTGAAGTGGTCAATGATATTACGCTTGAAATGCATGATATCATTGTTCAATGCATCATTCCATTCGCCAATGAATTCTATGATGATAAACCCTTTGTAGTAATCTGCATAAAGGATTTTAATAAAGAGTGTTTCAGAACCTATTTCGTCCCAAGCGGGATCTATATAGTACCCATAAATGGTGTCGGTGTAGAGCTCATAGTTATACTCTTTACCATCATATGGCGAATTAGGATCATTCGAAGCATTGTAATATTTGAGCCAAGAATAGTAAGGTTTAATTTGATGCAAAGGCCTTAAGAATTTTTAATATGGTCGATCACTTTCCTGACAGAACCATGCTTCTTCAATAGTTGTTCCGCAGTAGGGTAATCAATCTGCAGCATTTCCATAACCATTTTGGTGCCACGATCAACCAGCTTCTTATTAGAGAGCTGCATATCTACCATACGATTACCCTCAACTCTTCCTAATTGGATCATCACGGCTGTAGAGATCATGTTGAGTACGAGTTTTTGAGCTGTGCCTGCCTTCATTCTCGTGCTTCCGGTGACAAATTCAGGCCCTACTATCGGCTCGATTGGATATTCTGCTTCCCATGCCACAGCAGAATCGGGATTGCATGTGATACAAGCCGTTAGAATTCCATGTTCCTTGGCTTTTTTGATGCCGCCAATCACGTAGGGAGTTCTGCCAGAAGCTGCAATACCGATGACTATATCCTTATGATTGATGAGGTATTCATCTAGGTCTTTCCAAGCCTGGTTCTCATCATCTTCTGCATTTTCAACCGCCTTTCGGATTGCACCGTCACCGCCTGCGATCAAGCCTACTACCATTCCATGTTCCACCCCGTAAGTAGGTGGGCATTCAGAAGCATCGAGTATACCCAATCTACCACTGGTTCCTGCACCGATGTAAAAGATTCGGCCTCCTATCTGCATTCTGGGTACTATTTCTTTCACCAAAGCTTCTATTTGAGAAATAACTTTTTCCACAGCTTGAGCAACAGTCTGGTCTTCTTTGTTAATGCTGGTCAGTAATTCCTTGACTGACATTTGCTCCAGATTATTATGGTTCGATTCTGATTCAGTGACGTTCATAGATAAATGTTATTGGAGTTGAAACTTAAGTCTAAATGGTTAGCAAAGATAGTTACTGTTAATCCTATTGATGAAACAGAGTAAGACCTGCAATTGGGAATTCAGAAATATGCTTCACATAAATACCCTTTTCTTGGGCCACTTGTCTCAACACATTACTAAAGTAGAAGGCAATTGAACCTGTGAAGTGAACTGGTACCTGATCATAGTCTTCATATTTCATTATGTTTTTAGTGATGAATATTTCAAAACCTCTGGCAACTAATTGATGCATGTACGGCTCGTTAATATGTTGGCCTATGAATTTAGCGAAGCTTGCTAAAAATCTACCCGGCATAGGTTCTTGGTAAATATGAGTCAGGAAATTGTCCTTGGTCAATCCGAAATTGTCTTTAAATACTTTCCTTAGGTCTGCTGGCATATCTTTTCGGTAATAATCAGTGACTAGTGTTTTCCCTAAGTAAGTGCCCCCACCTTCATCAGCAATGGCCCATCCCAACGAAGGAACATTCTGTGTGATCTTTACTCCATCATACAGGCAGGAGTTAGTACCTGTACCTAAAATGCAGGCGATACCTGCCTCTTCTCCACAAAGTGATCGAGCTGCAGCCAGTAGATCATGATTAACGTCAATCACTGCGCTAGGATAGTATTTGGCAAGTAAGTCGGCAATTTTCTTGCGATTGGTACCCGAAGAGCAACCTGTCCCATAATAGTAGATTTCATCTACCTTGTCTGGAATCTGATCGTATAGATCCTTAATGACGGTTAGCATTTCCTCTTGAGTCTGATAATATGGATTAATGCCTGGTGTTCGGGCTTGTTCTATGCTACCATCCGATTGAATAAGTCGCCAATCAGTTTTGGTAAAACCACTATCTGCAATTAAAATCTTCGCCATAATTATTGAAATGAATCAAAAATAGCGAATCAAATGAAACCTTACCGATGACTGCTACGTGAATTCATTAGGTTTATAATATAAACCAGTTTATAATTGCAAAAATATTACCATGGAGGAGAAAGAATTATCACCACAGGAAAGTCTTGACTTGATCCAGCAAATGATAGGTAAAGCGAGAAAACGCTATACAGATAACAGTTTCTATTTTCTGTTATGGGGCTGGATTACGTTCATTGCCAGTCTATTCCACTACATAACCGCTACTTATACCACATTTGAGTATCCTTATGTTGTTTGGAGTCTAACGATTGTTGGTGCCATTATTTCAATGGCACGTGGGAGAAAAGATGAAAAAGCTGCAAAGGTGAATAACTATACAGATAAACTGTATGGTTGGTTGTGGTTGAGTTTGGGTATTGCCATGTTTACTATCATTTTCAACGGTAATATGATCAATTGGAATACAACACCATTTATTCTTCTTTTTGCCGGTGTAGGAACATTTGTTTCTGGAGCAATGATGAATTTTCAACCCTTAAGAATTGGAGCTGTGATTTTTTGGATATTGGCGCTGGCAGCCTTTAGAGTAGACCCAAATCAGCAAATGCTCATTTTGGCTGCGGCAGTTGCTCTTGGCTATCTGGTACCTGGTTATATAATGAAATCAAAAGCGAAGAAGAATGCCATTTGAAGCACTCGATCCTTTATTACATTCTCAATTAAGGTTAGGAGTAATGTCGTTGCTCATTAGTGTAGAAAGTGCAGACTTTGTTTACATCAAAGAGCAGACGGGATCAACTGCCGGTAATCTAAGTGTACAGCTTGATAAGCTCTCTACAGCCGGGTACATTGATATTACAAAGAAGTTTGAAGGTAAAAAGCCAAGGACCACATGCAAGATCACACCAACTGGTGTAGATGCTTTTGAGAAATATGTGAAGAAGATTCAACAATATCTTAAACCCTAAAAAAAATTTGAAATTATGGTTTATAAAATAAACTACTTTAAAAATAATATTATGAGAAACTTACAAATGATTGGCTTTAACAAAGCCACTTTACTAATGACAATTGCTGTTTTTTTGATCTCTATCAATACAAAAGCACAGAATGGTAGAATTTCAAAAGAAGAAATGAACAAGCTTTCTAGCTGGGTAGGAACATGGAAGGGGCAGGGTTGGCAGACAGATCCTGAAACACGAGAAAGGATTTCTTTTCAAGTAGAAGAAAAAGTAGAATCTAAACTGAATGGTTTGGCTCTGATGGTTGAAGGAAAAGGAATGTCTGGGGATAAATTAGGTCACCATGCGATGGCGATGGTTTACTACAATCTTGATAAAGGCTATTTTGAATTTCATTCTTTAGTCATGCAGGGAATGGCAACCCTTGCCAAAGGTGAGTTCAACGAGAAAGGTGAATTCATTTGGGGCTTTGAAATTCCTCAAGGTGAGATCAAGTACACTATTAAAATTGAAGGTGATACCTGGACAGAGTCAGGAGCATTTAGCATGGATGGAAGTACATGGTATCCTACTATGGAAATGAAATTGTCAAGAGTAAAATAAGAGCTATGATACATTCAACTATAGGATTAATACATACCATTTTTGCCGTTTTGGCTATGATCTTAGGCGGCATAGTCTTGCTCAAACTAAAAGGAGACAAAACCCATAAGTGACTTGGCTATGCTTACGTAGTATGCATGCTGGGCCTGAATGGAACAGCTTTTGCCATCTACAACTTTGGTAGCTTCTCCGTCTTCCATGGCTTTGCAGTAATTAGTCTTGGTACTCTAATGGCTGGAATGATTCCTGTTCTAAGAAAAAGTTCAGGTTGGTATCATAAGCACTTTTACTTTATGAACTGGTCGGTTGTAGGGCTCTACTGTGCTTTCTGGGCTGAAACTGGAACTAGGTTATTAGACGGTCAGCATTTTTGGTGGGTTGTGGCTTTAGCCTCTTTCGGAACTGCGATGATTGGAATGATATTGATCAATAAAAAAGCTAAAGCATTATTTAACTAGTTAAAAATAAATTGAACAGCACTAAAACATCGTGTAAGGTTTGAAGCGTTAGAACAATATGTTCAAGAGATGTAGTCATTCACTTTTTATCATTACCATTTCATTGTTCCTTTTTACATGTAGCTCACAATCAGATGATGAAGCACCTAATGGTGGGATGGATAGAAGTTTGAATCAAAGGGGTTTGGGTCAATCTGCAAATGAACTCTTATCCTCAGATGAGTATTCATCCCTGAAAATTCAAATACATCATGTTGAAGGATTTCAACCATCGAGTGGCTCGGTGGAATACCTCCAAAGCTTTTTGGAAGATAAATTGAATAAACCAGCAGGAATCACTGTAACCTTGGAACAAGTCGAGTCCGAAGGCTTGTCAATTTATAGTATCAATAAGATCAAAGAAATAGAAGATGCACAGAGAACCTCTTACACTGAAGGGAATACCATCGCTGTCTATTTTTACATCGTTGATGGTGCTTACCAAACGAATCAAAATGTGCTTGGAGTTGCTTATAGAAACACATCCATGGTTTTATTCCAAGAGCGCATAGAAGAATTGTCTGGCGGAGTCGGTCAGGTTTCTACGGAGCTTTTAACTTCATCAGTTATGGCACACGAATTTGGACACCTCCTTGGACTCGTCAACGTAGGATCACCCATGGTCAACGATCATCAGGATGATGGCAATGGTGCTCATTGTGACA
>CBFIDS010000113.1:0-2860 GCA_965661435.1 Roseivirga sp. | reverse complement strand
TTACCGTAGAGTAATGAAGTCAATAGAAGATATTCACGTTTGAGGAGCGGACAGATCTTGTACCGCTCTTCTTTTGTGTCTTCGTAAATGGCTTCGAGCGTTTCATAGACATGCTGTAGTCCGATTTTTTTCACCCATTCGAAGGGCCCATAGGGATAATTGGTTCCTAATTTCATACCCTTATCAATGTCTTCTCTAGTAGCAGTACCTTCTTGAACCGTATAGTAGGCTTCATTGATGATCATAAAGATTACTCGCGGAGTAACCATACCTACCCTGTCTTTTACAATTTCGAAATCTGTCTTGAGTTCTTCACAGGTCCTATAAAGTAGTTCATTATTGTTAAAACTAGAAACTTCTAAAATCTCTCTATTTACAAAAGTCGGTAGCCCGTTAAATCCGAATAAGTGGCATTTAATCTCGTCTTGATAGTAAGCCAATTCGGCTAAACTGATCTTTGGCGTGTTGATGAACAACCTTAATCCCTGAGAATCTTTATATACTTCGAAATCTTCTGTTTGGTCTGCTACGTTAAAGTCGAATGCTGCATCATAAGCACCAAGGTCATCTATATGATTAATTGAATTGAAATGCGTCAAATCATGGTCTTTTTCAAATTTGATTTTGAATTCGTTAAAATCTGACTCGCTACCTACTACCAGTATCTTCATAAATGAGTAATTTGTGACAAAAGTATAGATTCTAACAAACTAAACGAATATGTCGAAGCAGATCATTGTAAGCAATCAGGCTCCAGCACCTATTGGCCCCTACAGCCAAGCTGTTAAAGCAGGTAATACGTTATACATTTCAGGACAGATTCCATTTGATGAAGTTACAGGTGAAATGATCAATGAGAATATTACTGAAGAGACACATCAAGTAATGAAAAACCTCGATTCAATATTGTCTGAGGCAAATATGACTTTCGATCATGTAGTTAAATGTAGTATTTTTATCAAGGATATGAATCAGTTTGCTACTATCAATGAAGCCTATGCACAATACTTTCAATCCAAACCACCGGCCAGAGAATGTGTAGAGGTGGCGAGACTTCCTAAAGATGTAAATGTTGAGATCTCTTGTATTGCAGTTGAATGAATACTGAAACAATACTTGAGCTAACTCTTTATATATTTGCGGCTTAAACGGAGAAGAGAATGAGTGTAAGAGTAAGATTTGCTCCAAGCCCAACAGGAGCACTTCACATAGGAGGAGTAAGAACAGCTTTATACAATTACCTTTTTGCGAAAAAGAATAATGGGACCTTCATACTAAGAATTGAAGATACTGATCAGACAAGGTATGTAGAAGGGGCCGAAGAGTATATTGAAAAATCTTTGGCTTGGGCCGGAATAACACCAGATGAAGGAGCGAGTTTTGGGGGTGAATATGGACCCTATCGCCAGTCTGATAGAAGAGACATATATGCTCAGCATGCTCAAAGACTGATCGATGAAGGAAAGGCGTATTATGCTTTTGATACTCCTGAAGATCTTGATGCCATGCGCGAAAGACTCAAAGAGGCAAGAGTGGCAAATCCTCAATACAATGCTGTTACAAGAATGCAGATGTCTAATTCGCTTACCCTAACTCCTGAAGAGACTAAAGCCAAAATAGATGCAGGTGATCCTTACGTTATCCGAATCAAATTGCCACGCAATGAAGATGTTAGGTTCAAAGATATTGTTAGAGGGTGGGTTGTAGTTAATACAGCAACATTAGATGATAAGATTCTTTTAAAATCTGATGGAATGCCCACTTACCATCTTGCTAATATTGTCGATGATCATTTGATGGAGATCACGCATGTTATCAGAGGTGAAGAATGGTTGCCTTCAGCCCCCTTGCATGTCATGCTTTATGAATATTTAGGGTGGAAACATCCTGAATTTGCTCATTTACCATTATTACTTAAGCCCGATGGTAATGGTAAGCTCAGTAAACGAGCTGCTGATAAGATGGGGTTTCCAATTTTCCCTTTGAATTGGACTGACCCAGAAACAGGTGATGTATCCATAGGCTTTAAAGAATCAGGATACCTACCAGATGGGTTTATTAATTTCTTGGCTTTTCTAGGGTGGAATCCAGGTGGAGAAAAAGAACTCTTCTCTTTAGAGGATCTAATAGAAGCATTCAGTTTAGATAAGATCAATAAAGCTGGTGCTAAATTCGACATTGAAAAAGCCAAGTGGTTTAATCAGCAATACTTGAAGTTTAGAAGTAATGAAGAATTAGCTGAGGAGTTCATTCAACTAATGGATCAACCTATCGATAAGAGCTTAGCTCTGAAGGTGGTAAATTCACTTAAAGAAAGAGTGACCTTTATTCCTGAAATGCTAGAAGCAGGTGCTTTCTATTTTTCTGGCCCTTCTTCTTATGACGAGAAAATGGCTAAAAAGAAATGGTCTGTTGAAGCATCAGATCTTTTGAAAGAGTACGCCTATACACTGAAGAAATCTCCAGAGCTATCACCAGAAATAGCTAAAACATTACTCAACGAACTTTTGGAACTGAATGGCGTTGGATTAGGGAAGGTAATGCCTGCATTAAGGTTGGCCCTTACGGGTCAAGGTGGTGGACCAGACCTTATGGAAATAGTAACAATTCTTGGTGCTGACGAAGTTGAGGCGAGAATCGAAAAAGCTTCCAAAGAATTGAATTAAAACGGATCATTATGGCTAAAAAGAAACCTGAAGATAAACCTAAAGTGGCCAAAGACTTAGATGGACTTGAGCTCAACATCGATTCATTTGGTGAGATACAAAACAGCATGCCAATTGATAAGATCAATGAATTCTTGAATAAGAATGTTGATGATAAAAAGCTTAGAGATCGAGATGATCTTGATGAAATAAAA
>CBFIDS010000112.1:0-28309 GCA_965661435.1 Roseivirga sp. | reverse complement strand
CATCGCCAGGGCATCAAAAACTTCATTTTGCATATAGGATAAAAAACTTACATCTGATAAGAAACTTGCTTCAGGGGCAGCAGCATTCTCCATAGCAACTGAAATGAGATTCCAACCATAAGACGAATAGGAATACTTAGTACCGGGTTTATTGATCAAAGGGTCATCTATAAAGATCCCTAAACCGTCTACAACATCTTCATACTTCTGATTGCTCATGAATTCCAGACCTTTGTAATGCCTGATTCCAGCTAAATGTCCAGCTAACATCCTGAGTGTGATCTCAGCCCCTTTATCTGGCCAGATAGGAACATATTTTTGAATGGGTGCGTCAAGATCCACAAGACCATCTTCATAAAGCTTGGCAAGACCCGCAGCGGTAACAGTCTTAGATACGCTACCTATTCTAAACATAGATCTGGAAGGGTCTACCGGGGTTTTGGCTTCTAGATCTGAGTAACCATAGCCTTTTGAAAATACAAGACTCCCTTGTTGAGAGATAGAAATGCTGAGACCAGGTACTTGAGTTTCCTCAACGAATTTTTTTAGTTTCTCATCGGCCTGCTCCGACATTGATTGAGCAATGGCTACTAAACCGAAAAATAGAGCCGTAATTGTAAAAAGTAACTTCTTCATACTTTCAATTTATTTATTTCTTCCGAATAACCACTCCACCTCTTTTGTCAGTCAATTCACCCTCTTCTATTTCTAGTTGACCGTTGACGATGACATAAGGGATACCAACAGGATAATGGTGAGGGTCCTCAAAGCTTCCCCCTTCGTCAATGGTTGCTGGATCGAAGATCGTTATATCGGCTTGGTATCCTTCTTTGATCAAACCTCTATCTTTAAGGCCAAACCTTTGAGCGGGCATAATGGTCATTTTGGCAAGTGCTAATTCAAGATCTAAGGTTTGCTCCTCTCTTACATAGTGGCCAAGTACTCTGGGAAATGTTCCGTAGCTTCTAGGATGAGGGTGACCGACACCAGGGCGAGCTAAACCACCATCGCTGGCCACCATGGCTTGAGGGTGCTGCATAATTCTTTTTACATCTTCTTCGCTCATTGCGTGAAATATGCATTGGGCACCTCCGTTCAGTTGTCCTTCAATGACTAGATCAGCACCATTTTCAACTGTTGGTTCTAATCCCTTTTCGATCGCCCAGTCTTTGAGTGTCTTTCCATTGAGGTCGGGCTTCCAAGAGACATTAGCGAACTGAACGGCATTCAGATCAGCTGCCCCTCTATCGTTTTCAATGTTGAATTTGATCTCCTCAAAGATTCTTTTCCTAGTTTCAGGGTCTTGAACCCTCGCTTTGAATGCTTCTCTTCCGCCCGCCATAGCCCAAGTAGGGATGAGGACGGAAAGGCCTGTCGAACTTGCGGTATAAGGATACTGATCAGCCATTACATCGATTTCTAGAATTCTGGCAGAATCGATCATATTCAGGGTCTTTATGCTTGAGCCCCACATGGGCCTCCCTACTGCTTTATGATGGGTAAGCATAACAGGTATGTCGGCATATCTGCCTATTTGTATGGCTTCTTGCACTCCTTCTATTAATCCTAAACCCTCTTCCCTTAGGTGAGAGGTATAGATTCCGCCATTTTGGGAAGCCACTTTCGATAGCTCGATCACTTCACTGACTTCTGAATAAGCTCCTGGAACATACTTTAAACCTGTTGAAATACCGAAAGCTCCGTTGTCCATCGCTTCTTGTACTGCCGATCTCATCCTTTCAAGTTCATCAGCCGTTGGGGCACGATTTTCTGTTCCCATAACATTTCTGCGAATGGTATTATGACCTACTAGCCAAGCAGTGTTCAACCCTAGTTCATATGTTTCCAGAGAATCTAAAAAGGGTTTCATGGGAGAAGGACCTCTGCCATCAGGTCCAGCTAATACAGTGGTGACACCTTGTTTTACAAAGTTTTCGGCAGAAGGCATTCTCATAATGCCTTCAATATGGGAGTGCATGTCAATAAAGCCAGGGCTAATGATATGACCTGATGCATCAATGGTTTGATCTCCTGAATCATTTTGAAGCTCACCGATAGAGATTATTTTATCATTTTTGATACCGATGTCTGCTGAGTAAAATGTACGATTTTCAGCATCGTAAATTTCTCCATTGAGAATCAGCATATCAAAATTCTCTGGAGGATTACTACAGCCCAAAATGGTGAGGGTGACTAAAAGTAAAAGCTTTTTCATAGTTCAAAGGTCAAATGGAATATAGGTATTTTGAACTTGGCTTAAAAGCATTCTTCGGATCATCTGGCGCTTGAAAAACTGCCTTTTAGATGATTCAGAAAGTCTTTTTTCTTAGTTTTCAACTAAAATTTAAGGCCAACAAATCTATGGATAGAAAATGTCTCTAAGCGTTCAAAGTTAAGCTTTTTTAATCCCTAAAGGACTTACATGATTTGGTCTTGACTTACCTTCTGAAGGTCCTTTAATGTCATTACTTGAATAGATAATACTGAAATGAGACAGTAGGCCGTAAAGTAATAGAAACCATCGAGTATGCTGGCATCGATACTTTCTTCAGAGCTAGTCGCTAAGTACATGAGGAATACGCCTACCACGAAAACATCTGCCATTGACCATTTTCCAATGAGCGCTACAAATCGATAGACAGGGGTTCTCAAACGCCAATTTCTAAAGGCTAAGACTAGGCCTAAAAGCACCGCTTTCAATAAGGGTACAATTACAGAGAAGAGTAAGATCAATGAAGCCACAAGATCATTATCATATTCATACAAAAGCTGGATTCCACTGATGACACTTTGTGTTCTATCATATAATTCTATCTCGCCCAACAGAGGAATAGAAGTCCCAATACTGATATTGATGATAGGAAGAGTAAGCCCTGGATAGAGACAGATCAATGAGATAATGATCAGTACCAGTGCTATGATGTTTCTTGTGTTCATGTTTTAATGATTCATTGGATTGACGAATGAAGTCGGCAAATGTAACGCCAGTTTAGAGAAAGGATCTTCATAGAAGTTAAAATTCGTCATCCTGAATTAACTCAGGATGACGGAAAAAATGTTGGCTCATTTTTAATTCTCTTTAAAGCTACACCAAGATTCAGCTTCCATGCCAATTGGAGAACCATCAGGTGGAGGTAGGATAGACTGCGTCTCCAATTCTTGAGGATCCTCCATGAACTGATCGATGATCAAATTCAAATAAGCATAATGTGCCGCGGTTTCTGGGGTTGCTTCAGTAGTGCTTCCAGTGATCCTATTCTTGATCCTTCTAATACCTAATAAAGCTTCAGCTCTGGCTTGAGCTGTTGCACTATTGCTTCTGTAAAGATTCATTAAGGCATAGACCAATTGATTCTCTGATTGGTACTTTAACTGTGAGTAATAATCGTTAGCAGTGGTCAGTCCAAATGTGGATCTAATGATTTCATTAATCATATCAGTTAGTCCAAGTTGATTAGGATCTAGGGCTTTCTGCTGGATCAATCTTGATGCTCTTTGAGCATTGAAAATATAACTCATCACTGCACCTGCAATGGTTTCACCAGGAGACATCGCATCAAAATTGGCACCTGTTCTTACATTGAAAGTTTCTCTTGAACGACCATTGCCTGGAGGACGTGGAGGAATCATTTCGATTATATGTTGAGGGAAAGCTAGATTTTCAGGTTTGATCACATTCAATAAAGACTGCAAGGCTTTCCTTTGTTCATTTTCAGGAACAGTCCTAGGCAAGGGCTGGCTATCCCCTCTAAGTTTATAATTGTAGTAAGTTCCGCCTATAGATTTTACAGTTGCTTCCAATTGGTATCTGTGGATCATGTACATCGGCACTAACACTTCTTCTAGCTTAGCCATTGGCGACCCAACAGGTATGTTCTTTTCAGAGAAATTCTCCAATACATGCTTTCTAACCGTCATTAGTCGATTAAGCTCATCTGCACCACTGGCACCATTGTCCCATAAATGAGACTCAGGATGGCTACTTCCGATTGGTCTAGAATCAGAGTCCGTGATAAAGCCTAGTCCTTTTTTGATCTGATCTTCGATCAAAGCATCTAATGCCTCATCTTCATTCACATTTTCAGGGAAGTCTTGGTAACCCCAAGTAATGGCGGCTTTATCCCAATCGCCAATCCCAACGTCATAGGCATTTTTCAATGAGATCTCTCCATTATTCAGTTCGATCAACGGATGAGGATAATCCATTACAGATGTTCTTCCATCTGTGCTAGAAATGTAATTATGCATTAGTCCAATAGTATGACCCACCTCATGAGCAGATAATTGTCTCAATCTAGCTAAGGCCATTTCTAAAAGTCTTGGGTCGGGAGTAGTGCCGTTTTCATAAGGTGTAAGTAGACCTTGAGCAATTAAGAAGTCTTGTCTTACTCTTAAAGAACCCAAACTTACGTGTCCTTTAATGATCTCGCCTGTTCTAGGGTCGGTTACCGAAGAACCATAGGACCAGCCACGGGTCGAGCGATGCACCCATTGAATCACATTATAGCGAACATCTAATGGATCAGCTCCTACTGGCATTTCTTCAACAATGAATGCATTTCGATAACCGGCAGCTTCAAAAGCCTGATCCCACCACTGAGCTCCTTCAATAAGTGCAGATTTGATCGGTTCTGGGGCTCCACGATCAACATAATATCTGATCGGTTCTACTGGTTCACTTATTTTAGCCTTAGGATTCTTCTTCTCAAGTCTGTGTCTTCTAGTGAATTGCTTTACTATGTTTTTTTGAATAGGGGTAGCATAGTCTGAGTAACTTACGGTCCCATAACCTGACCTCGGGTCCGCCTTTCTTTTTTCATAATCAGCATCAGGAAGCTGAATAAATGAATGATGCATTCTCACGGTAACCGCATCAGAAGATGGAGTTACACTTCTGAGGTAACCACCCGCACCACTACCTGTAAATGTAATGGTAGCCTCAAATTCTGAGTTTTGAGGGAAATTCTTAAGCATAGGAGGGTAGATGGCCGAACGATTTGCATCTAAACGGAAATTACCCTGTCTTGATCTGCTCAAGGTTTGGCTAACACCATGAGCATCAGAAAGTAACATTGGTGTGATGTCTATTAAAACCCTATCATCAGATTCTGCCTGAACTGTAAATCCCCATAGCACAGATTCTGCAAAAGCTTCTCTCACTGCTCTCACTTCATCAGGGTTATCTGAATTGGCTCGATACCTATAATTGGGTTGAACAAGCATTACTTTTGGTCCAACTCTTCGGAATTCAACGATCTGAGTACCTCCTAATTGGCCACGGTCTAAACCAATGTCGTTAGATCCCACTCCAGCTGCCAATGAATTGACATAAAGGAATTCGGTATCCATTTTGTCGATCTCCAGCCAGACCTTGCCTTTGCTTTCGTCCCAATAAAAATTGAAGTATCCTTCTTTTTTCTCTGTACCTTCTATGGCCTCTTCAATGCTTTTCTGAGCCTTGGCCACCACAAAGGTTGAAATTAGGGCCAAGCATAATAGCGTTCTTCTCATGATTAGTCTTAAGTATATTGAATTGATACCGTTCAATATAAGAACTCTTTGTCAACACGACTAGTCCTTTATATTTGTAGGGTAATTATAAAAGACCAGAAAATGTCATTAGGAAAAATCAGACTATTAGTTTTTTGCATGCTGATCAGCAGCATGGCAATAGCTCAGAAAAAACCACTAACGCATGATGTCTACGACAGTTGGAAAAGTATTCAACGAACTAGCATGAGCAAAGATGGTAATTGGGCTGCGTGGAGAATTGCTCCTCAAATTGGAGATGCAGTTCTCGAAGTAAGAAATTTGAATAATGATGAGTCTATCAAAATTGATAGAGTCTCAAATTATTCATTTTCTCATAATAGCAAGTATGTGGTTGGAGAGATCAAACCTGCTTATGAGGAGGAGAGAGAGCTTAAACTCAAAAAGACTCCAGCGAGCAAGATGCCAAAGGATTCTCTTTTTGTTTTGAATTTGAACAATGGTGAGATCAAGAAATTTGCCAGAATGAAGAGTTTTCAAGTTCCTGATGAATCAGAGGAATGGATCGCTTGGCAAAATGAAAAGGCACTTCCCGCAAAAAAAGAAAAGAAAGAAGATCCAAAGGAAGAAGAGGTAGAGAAGGAATTAAGCAAGAAGGAAAAGCGTAAGAATAAAAAACGCAAGAAGAATCAGGCGGAAGAAGAGAAAGAAATGCCTAAAGAGGAATCAGAACCTAAAGATCCGAGAGCCAAGTCTAAAGGAACCGAATTGGTTGTTTATAATCTTACCACAGGTGAGATGAAGGCGTTCACAGGGGTAATGGATTATTCCATCGCTGAAAATGGTGAGCATGTTTTCTTCGAATACGATAAGGTAGATTCATTGAATGAATCGGCTATTATGGCTTACAATACTTCTAATGATCAGTTAATGACTTTGAGTAGTGGCCTTACTGATTACAAGAAAATGTCTATGAACGAGGAGGGCGATGAACTTGCCTTTTTTGCCACTGGCAGCGATAAGGATGAAGATGATAAGGTTTGGTCTGTCATGTACTGGAATGGAAATGGAGAAGCTCAAATTGTAGCAGATACAATGACTGCAGGTATTCCAACAGATTGGATGGTGAGTGATAATAGTAATATCAGATTTTCAGAAAGTGGTGAAAGGCTTTATTTCGGTACAGCTCCAAAGCCTGTTGATTTTGACTATGAAAGTGATACTACAATTCTAAAAGAAGAGAGACCTCAGGTTGATGTTTGGTCATATAACGACCCGTATATCCAGCCAATGCAAAAACTACAGGCCAATAGAGAGAAGAACAGATCATTTGCTGTCGTCTATTATTTGGAAGAAGAGAAACTAGTTCAGCTAGAAGGCTCTGATCTTGAGTCTGTTTATGTAGACTATGATAATGACCGAGACTTCTTCTTGGCTATGGATGATAAGAGATATCGTACCCAGATGACTTGGGATACTCAAATTCCTAGAGACTTTTATAAAGTAGATGCTCAGACAGGACAGGTTGAATTGCTGCTAGAACGAACAAGCACTTTCGCCAACTTATCTCCAGAAGGGACCTATTTAAGCTGGTTCAACTCTGAAGATGGTCAATGGTATACTATGAATGTTGCATCTGGTAAGATCACTAATCTGACTGCAGACATGGACGTTTCATTCGCCAATGAATTACACGATAGTCCTTCATTGGCAAGAAGCTATGGTTCTCCTGGTTGGGCTGAAGGAGATGAGGCTATTTACCTTTATGACCGTTACGATATCTGGAAATTCGATCCAGAAAATGCTTCTGCAGCGGTTAATCTGACCAATGGAGAAGGAAGAGAAAATAAGATGACTTATCGATACCAGCGCTTTGATTACGAACAGAATTTCATCAAACCATCTGAGAAGGCTGTTTTCAGTGTATTCAATGAATGGACTAAAGCTTCGGGTTATGCCTATGGTTCAATGGACTCAGCGATGACTCCTGATGAGATCGTAATGAGAGATATGAGCTTGAACGGATTATCAAAAGCAGAAGATTCAGATCGTATCATGGTTAGAATGTCTACTTATGAGGAATATCCTGAAGTATATGTAGCTGACAACATTGATATGGAAGGCCTGACCAAATTAACAGATCTAGACAGTCAAGAAGACCCTTACAACTGGGGAACTAATGAATTGATCGAATTCGAGTCTGGTTACGATGGAGAAACCATGCAGGCTATTCTTTATAAACCAGAAAATTTTGATCCAAATAAGAAGTATCCGATGATCGTTTATTTCTACGAGAGGAGATCAAATTCGCTTCATAGCCACCCGAGTCCTGCTCCAAGTGCGAGCACGGTAAATATTCCATATTTCGTGAGTAACGACTATTTAGTGCTTGTTCCAGACATTAAGTATGAGTTAGGCTACCCGGGTAGAAGTGCAATGAATCATGTGGTTCCTGCTACTCGGGCAGTAGTTGATATGGGCTTTGTTGATAAGGACAAGATGGCAATACAAGGTCAGAGTTGGGGTGGTTACCAAGTGGCCTATATGGTCACTAAAACTGATATGTATGCCGCAGCTGGAGCTGGAGCACCAGTTGCTAACATGACCTCTGCTTATGGCGGGGTTCGTTGGGGATCTGGTATGAGTAGAATGTTCCAGTACGAAAAGACCCAATCTAGAATTGGAGGAACGCTTTGGGAAGATTTCGACAAGTATGTAGAGAACTCACCAATTTTCAGTGTCCCTGAGATCAATACTCCACTCTTTATCATGCACAATGACGCTGATGGCGCGGTGCCTTGGTATCAGGGTATTGAGTTCTACATGTCACTAAGAAGATTGCAGAAGCCTTCTTGGATGGTGGTGTATAACGATGAAGCTCATAACCTGAGACAGCGTAAGAATAGAAAGGACCTTTCCGTCAGAATGGGTCAGTTCTTCGATCATTACTTGAAAGGTGCGCCAATGCCAGAGTGGATGGCTTATGGTCTACCTGCTACTTTGAAGGGCAGAACTTTGAGATATGACTTAGTCGATGAGGAGACTGAAGAAAAGATCACCGAAGGACAAAGCCTTAAGCTTGAGAAAAGCGGAGGAAATAAATAAGAGTCTAAATCAATAAAAAGGGCTGTCGCAAATTAATGTGACAGCCCTTTTTTTAAAGTTGATTACTGAGTTGATTCAATATTCGAAAGAAATAAAAAATCAAGATGCTCATTCCTATTAAGGGGAGAATTAGTCTTTTCAATATGTTTTTACTAGGACCCATTCTAATAATCTTAACAATTAGACTGAACCCATAAATAATAGCCGCAGCTATTACGATTTCTAAGAATAAGAACTGATAGATCTTCATCTTGATTTTATTTGGGGTATGTGACTTAATTAATATTAATTCTTTGAGCGAGCTCTCCCTTTTATAACAGGTACTCCAGGTACAACTGGCTGGGGTACACTTTCAATAACCGTTGGAAAATTGGAAGACTCAAATACATTAAAACCTCCTAAGGTGGCTCTACTTTGTAATTGAGTCACATCTATGTCTTTGACTACTTGCTCTAAAGATTTTTGTCCTCTGGCATAGGCATCAATATTAGACTTAGGCACTACCATTCGAATACTTCTAGGTAGTTTTGAGTTCTGTATAAGACTCCCGAAGTCTACATTGACGATAATACTTTCTCCCTCACCAAGGCTTCTAAGTGTTCTTCCATATTGAACGATATTCTCTTTTAGCATCTTTTCAAACTCTGGATAAGCCTCTTCCATAGCTTTAACTAGCTCCTCATCCTCTTTTGCTTTATCATCATCTCTCTTGATGGTTACAGCACTGTTCGGACCGTCACCTGTGTAACCTCTTACTACTATACTTGGACTTGCCTTCGTGGTCATTTGAATATTGAACATTAGTCCAAACCCATCGAAGTAAGTCCAGCTAGTTTTATTTCTTCTGCGGAATTTTCCATCCATTGAGCTTTGTAGGAGATTATCTAGGATCCCGGCTAAGATATTAGCGTCATTCATGTCCTCATTCGCATTTTCAATGATCTTTGACTCTACAGCGTTCATGGCCTGGTCTAAAGATATCTTTCCATTATTTAATTGATTAATGGTTTCATAGGATATACTACTTTGCATTCTCTGCTTTTGCATTCTTGGGCTGAAAATGGCAAAAGAATTCCCCTGACTTTCAGTGCTTTCACTTTCAACTCTTTCAGAGTAATCGATATTCAGCATTACTTTTTCACCCGATTTCAATTCTGAAAGAAGGCTGCCGTAATTAGCTAAAAACTCTTTTGACTTATCTCGAATAGTTTCCTCCTGTTCTTGGTTAAACTCTTCCACACTTACTTCGTCTTCAACTTCTTTAGTGTTGGATCTTGAAACGACCCTGGCTCCCTCGAAAAGGCCATTACCATATCTAGGATTATTAAGGTTGAAAATCACTCCATTACCTGGAATATGCATTCCTTTTCCATTTTTATTAGAGAACACGAACTTGTCATTACTACTAAAAAGATCTCCTAGTACATTCTCTAAGATGACAATGTCCTTTTCCATTTTAGGAAGTTTTGATAGATCTTGAGGGTTGTAAGAGCGCTCGTTAACAGAAGCCACTGTATAACCGTTTTGTTGGGCATTAATCGTTGCACCTGTCCATATTAAGGCCATAGCAATTAAACCGATTTTAATTGTTGTCGTTTTCATCATTCAGATATTTTATTGTTCGTTGTTTCTTTTTACTCTGTTTATAAATTCTTCTGTAGTTATTTCTTCCTTCTTAAAGGACTCTAGATCGTTAATCCCCCAGCGCCTCAGCATTTCGTAGCTATCGATCAATTTTACGGTTGACTCGTTCTTGTCACCTGTACCTACCTTAAAACTAAATTCTAATACCTGATTTGGGTTGATGGTCGGGAGATAGGTTTTAAAGTCATTGATGAAATGATTCAAGGCAGTGTCTAGTCTTTCTTTTTGAAGGGCTTTGATTTCGTCTGTGTAAAAGGTCTCCATGATCTCATCATCGCCTTCTTGAAATCGGCCTCCTTGATTGATCATTATGATGTTGGCGTAAGGCGCTTCAATAGAAAACTTTATACCTATGCCTTCATCGTATTCTGAATCTACTTGATTGATGCGATTGAGTAAGGGAGCACCATCCCAATTTTTCAAGTAATTCTCTAAGGTTACCCTGCTGATCTCCAGGTCTCTTTGGATCGGGTTGTACAGCTTTTCCGACATCTGACCTTTTGCAGAAAGACATGCGCAGAGCAACATGGCGATAAATAGATATTTTGAGTTTTTGACCATTTTATTTGTTGTTTGAAAGACTAGCAGCCACTGTGTTAATTCGCTCAGAAAGGCTATAAAGTGCATCTTCTACATCCATTCGTCTGTTAATGCTAGCATCTTCAAATGAATCGAAAGCTGCTTGAATGTTTCTTAAGTCTTCGATGCGTTGTGCTTCAAGATTGTTTGAAAAGCTGACCACAATTTCTCTAAGAATGCCTCTATAGTCGTCTCCTAGCTTTTCTGTAAGATTAGAAATGTCGTTTAGTAGCGCTTCTTTCTCGGCTTCAAAGGTCTGCTGAATTCTATCGTCATTATTCAAACTCGCTTGAATAGCATTGAACTTCTGATTGATACTGTCATTTCTGATGCTCAGATTATCATTGACAGCCTCTAGCAATTGAATTCTATCTTCATAAATCAGGTCTGCTACTTGGTCTTTTGTCAGACCCATTTGCGTTTCACCGAAACCAATGCTTGTTCCATTTTCACCATTAATAACTTTGAAACCGCTAATCCATCCAAAAGAAATGATCAGGAGTAGGGTAGAGGCTATGGCCACATACTTTCTCCAATAGTGCCATTCTTCATTCTTGATGGGATTGACGAAAGCCATTTGTTCAGGCAATTCCTCGTCCTCAAGATCTCCCATTAACATTCGGGTTTCTTGCAATGTCTCCAACTGCTTTCTTTCCTCAGGATTTTCCTCTAGATAAGATTCGATCCGTTCCGTTTCCTCTTGTGAGAGTTCGCTATATAAGTAAGCGATCAACTCTTCATCTATCGGTTTATATTTCATAGTGCACCGTTTCTTTTGTAATATTCCATTGGTCTAGTAGCCTTTTCAGGCTTCCTAGGGCATAATAAAGCCTAGACTTTACTGTATTCTCAGAGATAGACATTGCATCTGCTATTTCTCTGATCTTTAATCCTTCATACTCTTTCATGATGACTACCATCCTTTGTTCTTCAGGTAGTGTAGCCAAGGCTTTTTTAAGCACTATTTTCAATTCTTGATTACCATATGCTTTTTCGGGATCATCTGTTTTAGTATTTGAAAAGCTGTTGGTGATATCTTCCTTGTCGTCTTTCTCCTGAACCTTCATAAATGGGAGTACCCATTTTCTGTTTTGCCTTCTGACCTCTTCATGACAATAGTTAGAAGCAATTCGGTAGATCCATGGCTTAAAACTTCCTTCATCTTTTAGGGATGACAGGTTCTTACTCATTGAAATGAAAGTCTTCTGTGTCACGTCCATGGCTAGATCATGGTCGCCAAAGTATTTTAAAGTAAAATTGTAAATACGTTTCTGCCATTGTTTCACCAATTGATTGAGTGCTATAACATCTCCATTCTGTGCTGCTTTCACTAAAAAGTTGGTTTGTGGCATCAGGTTGATTTCCCTCATTACTTATTGGTTCCTGTTCTAGGATGATAGTGGAGATGAAAAAGTTTGAAGGAAGATAATAAAACTACTCAAATGATGCTTTCATGCTGATATTCAGTGTCTAAGCTTAGAGGGAAAGACTGACATTTATCATCAGTTCATCTGATAATGGTTAGCCTGAAAATGATTTCACAGCGGTAGCTTCAGTGCATTAAATCGCAAAGCTATGAAAACACTAAGGATATTATTATCGATACTGTTTCTAGGAGCTTTTCTAAATGTAAAAGCACAGGAAACATATGCAATTGTTGAAGATGCAGGATATTTAGTTCTGAAAGGTACGTCCAATACTTCTAATTGGATGCTTAAGTCTAGTCAGTTGACTGGCGATGCACAGCTTAGAATGGAAAAGAACAAATTGGCTCATTTATCTCGGGTGATAGTCAACATTGATGCAAATACCATTGAGAATACTGAGAATAAACGAATGACCCGTAAAGCGCATCAGGTTTTGTTGGCTGGAGATAATCCCGTAGTAACATTCTTTGCTTACGGCTATTCTAGAATAAATGATGGTCCCATGGAAATGCATGGTAACCTTTTCATGGCAGGAAGGAACGTGGATTTAGAATTCAAGTTTACTGCCAATACCCAAGACGAAGTAGTATGGATAGTTGCTACAGCTGATACCAAGTTCAGTGCTTTTGGGTTGGAGCCTCCTACTGATTTTGGAGGTGCTGTTCAGTGCAATGATGAAATTCAAATACAAGTTCAAATCCCTTTGATGAAACCTTCTGATTCTAAAAAGTAATTAGAAAGATTTTAGCGAGGGTTGACCAAAAGAGGCTTAGAGGGCCTCTTTTTTTATGTTTAGGTGTATGGAATCAAAGACATGACTTTCGTCATCTTTTAAGTGTAACAAAAGTCACTTTAAAGCTTGATTTCGGTCAATCATCAGGCACTCTTGGCGAGATACCTTTGAGCATACTCAAAAAGAGAAGTATAATGAAAACCACAACAAAGATCAGATTTACTATCGCAATGATGCTTCTGTTCTCTGCATTTTTAACACAAGCTCAAAGTAAGCTTAATCTACAGAAAGAAGGACTCGAACTTAAGATAGAAGGGACTTCTACTTTGCATGATTGGCACATGACCTCAACTGAGGCAACCGGGTTTGTGATGTTCAAATCGGATGAACAGATTCCAGGTTTTTCAAGCGGAGAAGTCACTTTTGAGGCAGAGACCTTAAAAAGTGGTAAGAGGGGAATGGATAAGAATGCTTACAAAGCATTGAATACTTCAGATTTCCCTAAGGTTCGATTCGTCTTGAAAAATTGCAACATGGAATCGGCTAAGAAGGGAACTGCCGAAGGGCAACTTACCATAGCCGGTACTACTCGAGACGTAACCTTTGAGATCACTTTAAACCAGAATGGTCAGCAGATCTCAGTACATGGAGCTACGGCTTTTAAACTAACCAATTTTAATGTAGAGCCTCCCACAGCAATGTTAGGAGCCATTAAGACTGGCAATGATGTAACAATTGAATTTAAATCAACTTTCCAAAAATAACTCAAATGAAAAATTTAAAATTTCTCTTAGTCGCGCTGTTTATTTTCAGCTCCGTTTCAACTTTCGCACAGGTTGATACTAGAAAATCACTACAATACTTTAGGCCAATCGGAAAAGCAGGTGTGAATGTCTTTGAAACTTCTAAAAATGATTCAGTCAAGTTTGAAGGGCTACAGGTCCGCGTAGGAGCTGATTTCGCCATGCAATTTCAAGGTTTAAGTCATTCTAATTCTATCATTGGCGATCCGCTAGTAGATTTAGGCTCGAATTTTAACCTGCCGGCTGCCAACTTAAATATTGACGCTCAACTTCAAGATGGTTTAAGGGTACATTTAAGAACTTATTTGTCTTCTAGACACCATACCGAAGCCTATGTCAAAGGAGGATATTTGCAGTTCGATAAGCTGGACTTTATTCAAGAAGGATTGCTTTCAGGATTGATGGACATTGCCACAATTAGAATTGGTATGGACCAGATCAATTATGGTGATGCTCAGTTTAGAAGATCGGATAATGCTGCTGCCATTTATAATCCTTTTGTAGGTAACTACATTATGGATTCATTCACTACTGAACCATTTTTTGAATTAACCTTGCAACCAGGTGATATGATCATTGTGGCAGGTATAACTAATGGTAGATTGAATCAGAATCCTGTTAGTGGTGATAACGGCTTTGTCTTCTTCAGTAAATTAGGTTTCGACAAGCAAGTGAATGAGGACTTGAGAGTGAGATTGACTGGTTCGATGTACTCTAGTTCTTCTGAAAGCACTCGCGATTACATTTACGGTGGCGATAGAGCCGGTGGAAGGTATTATAGTACTTTAGCAACAGAAGCCAACGGAGGTTCAGATTTTGACCCTAGATTTAACCCTAGATTCGGATATCATACTGCTTTCCAATTCAACCCTTTCATGAAATATAGAGGTTTTGAATTCTTCGGACTATTTGAAACTACCAATAACGGTGATGATACTGTAGGCGGTGGATTTACTCAACTAGGTTTTGAAGGGCTATACAGATTTGGATCTATGGAGCAATGGTACCTTGGTGGTAGATACAACAGTGTAAGTGGTGAGGCATCTGATGCTGCAGCTACTAGAGACATTAATAGATTGAACATTGGCGGTGGCTGGTTCATGACAAATAATGTCCTTGTGAAATTAGAATATATGAGCCAAGAGTATTCTGGAGGCGGCTTCGCAGGGTCGAGATTACAAGATGGTGAATTCAGCGGAATCGTACTTGAAGCAGTGATTGGATTCTAATTAAATTAGATAGATGCATAGATTAGCTATCATCTTATTATTAAGCAGCATTTCCCTGTTACCCGTAAAGTCTCAAGACTTCCATGTGGTGACAGGGAAGTCTGTTATTATTGATGGAACAACATCATTTGGTAAGTTCTCATGCACATATGAGCAAGCTGAATCACGAGATACCCTCAAATTACAAGGCCAGACTAATCGGAATGTACTTTTGGACATTACCCTTCCAGTTGACGAATTTGGGTGTGGAAATAAAATGTTGGACAGAGACTTCAACAAAACGCTTCAGGCAGATGAATTTCCACATATGCGGGTACAGGTAGGACACTTTGTATTTAAAGAAGATAAATACGAGAGTTCATTGGACCTCACGCTTGTAGGAAAAAGAATGATGCTTGAAAATCTACCTTTTGTTCTCAAGGAAGAAGATGGGAAAAGCTATCTCCTTGCAAATTTTGAAGTCAATTTCTCCTATTTCGACATCGAGCCCCCCCAAAAATTCTTAGGTCTTTTGAAAGTTAAGGAAGAACTGAGGATCAATCTTAGGTTGGACCTTCTAGACTTCGATCAATAAGTGGTGATCATTCTATGATAATTACCTGCGGCCCACTAAATCAAGTGAGGTCTAAATATTATTCTAAATGGTATGACTATCGAATTACTTTTCTTTGAAGCATATTGTATTTCCCACCTTTTCTAAGAACATGGAATCTTTCTTGATCTTCCTCATTCTTGATATAGCTATTGCTATTTTGATCCCAATGGGTGCCATCATAGATCATTACATAACTCTGGCCAATGACTTCAAACACATTTCCTGATACTAACATAGCTGTGTTTTCATCGATGGCAATACCTAAAAGATCTGGATATGCTTCTAATACCTCAAACATATCGAATTGTCTGTTTCTTGCTAATGTATGTTGATCAATAGCAATGTTCTCTATGAAGCCAAGGCCTTCCTCATGGTCACCCATCATTACTGTGTTTGAACGAGTATCACCTCGGGCTAAATAGGATCCCTGAATGGTCGCTCCTGCTGAAGAACCTCCAATCACACCGTCTCTTTCAAGGAGATCGAATAGTTTTTCTTGAACGATAGTATTTAAGTAGGAATCTGCCAACCTCCATTGTCTTCCGCCTGGGAAATAGACTCCAGTTGCTTCGTCTAGTACGTTAGCAAATTCTTCCGTGTCAGCTACTTCAGGATCAGTTGTATGTAAAACAGTTACTTCTTTTGCTCCTCTTGCTTTCCATTGTCTGATCAATCCATTTTTACGTTCCTCTGTAACCTCATATCCACCTGCAGTTGGAATAATCACCACATGTGAATTAAGTCCTCCCGCTAATTCAATGAATTTCGCAAAAACATCAGCATCTCTTAAAGCTCCACCTGCGATGATCAAGTGACCTTTTTCAGGTCCTTTGGTTTGACTTATGCTGATTCCTATTAAACTGATCAATAAAAAAACAATGATTAAACTTCGTTTCATTTCTTTACCCTTTGAAGTACCTGAGTGTAAAATGATTCGACCCATAACTGATATTGTTTACCTGATGGATGCAGATTATCATCGGCCACCAATTCACCGTCGGGATCATTTTGGCGAGAGATCGGAGTTATGTTATAATAACTTACTTCGTACTGCTCACAGATCTGCTTAGAAACTTCGTTGTATTGATCCAATTCTCTAGCTATTTCTTCTGCTTTAGATGCTCCGAAAGGTGTTTTGCCATAGTCAGGAATAGAAACCACAAATACCTTGTCTTTATCGCCCCCAGCTAATGTTATAGATTTTTGAAGTAGTTCTTCAAACTCTGGAGCAAAGCTTTCAACAGTTCTGCCTTGGTACTGATTATTGACACCTATAAGTAGAGATACTAAATCATACTCTTCTAATAGCTCATTATCGTTTTCAATAGCAGACTTTAGCTGATCTGTTCTCCAACCTGTTTTTGCAATGATCTTCGGAGATTTGATCTCTACTCCATCAACCCTGAGTCTGTCTGCCAATTGTACAGGCCAACGATCTTTTTGGTCTACACTTTCTCCTATGGTATAAGAATCTCCCAAGGCCAGGTAATTAAGTCCACTTTCTTGATTTTCCATATTTACATCTGAATTAGGCAAAGAGCATGTCAATAGACTAAATGCAATGCCGAGGGCTAGAATTTTCATACGTATCATTTTACAGGATCATTTAATCTGCCAGTTCTCTAAGGTCAACGGGTACAACGCGAGAAACCCCTTGTTCTATCATAGTGATTCCATAAATTATGTCTGTTGAAGCCATGGTTCGTTTGTTATGCGTAACAATAATGAACTGTGAATCCTGTGAGAATTTCTTAATAATATTATTGAATTTATCGATGTTGGCATCGTCTAATGGAGCGTCTACTTCATCAAATATACAGAAAGGCGCTGGCTTGAGCAGATAGATAGAGAATAGGAGAGAGGTTGCTGTCAATGTCTTTTCTCCTCCTGAAAGCTGATTAATTGTGAGAGGCCTTTTCCCTTTTGGCTTGGCCATGATCTCAATACCCGATTCAAGTGGGTTCTCCGGATCAATCAGTTTCAAATCACAGTCATCTTCTTCGGTGAATAGAGACCTGAATACTTTTATAAAGTTCTCTTTGATCTTTTCAAATGCATCTAGGAAGGTTTCCTTAGCTACAGTGTCGATTTCCTGAATAGTCTCAAGCAATGAATCCTTGGCTTCAACAAGGTCATTTTTTTGCTCTGTAATGAACGTATGTCTTTCTTGGATTTCATCATAGGCCTCCATGGCCATAGGGTTGATAGGCCCTATTCTCTCTATTTTATCGCGAAGCTTTAATACCTTCTCTTCTATTTCTTCTGCGGGCCTATCATCTGGCTCAACATCTTCTTTAAGAATAGCGTCTAAGTCAACTTTGAACTCCACAGAGAGCCTTTCTTTTACGGCACTCAGTTCAAGCTTAGTTTCATTTAGCTTGTTTTGCTGTTCCATCAAAAGAGCATCGGCAGACTCTCTTTTGTGTCTTAATTCTCTCAAAGTCTTTTCGGCTACATCAATGTCGCCTCTTTGAGCGTAATAATCTTTCTCGGCTTCATTTACACCTTTTTCAATACTTTCTTTCTCATCGTACATCTCAATGAGCTCATCTTCATTGGTTTCTGATGAATTGATGAGTTTACGAATTTCTTGTTCGTTCTTCTCTAGTTCGCCATGGTTCTTGGCGATACGTTCCTTACTTCCTTCAAAGGCAGTTTCTTTATAGCGGATCTCTTGTTTGATCGATTCCACTCTGTTCTTTCTTTGGTGGAATACAATGTTCATTTCATTGTATGACTGAGATTCTTCAGAAAGTTTGGCCGCTTCTTCTTTTGCCTTTGCTTCTAGGTCTGATATTCCTTCTTCTAAGGCTACAAAATCACTTTGGTCTTGCTCTTGTTGCGGTGCAAGCTCTTCTAAGTCTTTTGTAATATTGGTTATGCCCTTTGAGATCTCATCCTTTCTGTTGGCTTGCGAAGAGAGCATTTGAGCCAACTGCTCTTTTCGAGTTTTAACCGAAATGTATTCTTCATTGACAATAGTATAATCGCGTTGAATCTCTTCTATGTCTGCTTTGAAAGAATTGGATTTCAGTCTGGCTAATTCTTGTTGTTTTTGCTCTAGCTTTTCCTTGATCTCTACATTTTTGGTTTCAAGATTCTTGATTTCTTTTTGAAGTTTCTCAAGGTTCTTGGCTCTACCAATTCTTTTTCCTTCGAACAACCCAACAGAACCTCCAGATACGCTGAATTTCTTCTTTGTGTATTTTCCGCTTTCAGTAATGAAGATTGCATCTTCATCTACGGGTATTTCACCTGGTCCACCTTTAACGATGAATACATTTTCAAGTATATAGCCGATCAGGCGTTTATATTTTGGGTCGAATTCTACGATCTCTGTAGCAGGAATCGCATTATCGTAAAGTTTGGAAGATTGAAGTTGGTATTTTTCAAATGCATCTAGGATAAAGAAATTCGCCTTTCCTTTAGAGGCATCGCTGAGGATGTTCACCGCTTCAAAAGCTTGTCTTTCAGTATCTACTATGTAGTAGTTCATGTAGCTTTCGAGGTAATTTTCGATTGTTACACGGTACTTATCCTCACAAGTGATAATGTCAGAAAGTAGAGGAGCGTTTTTATTCCAATTTGCTTTCTTCTTTAGGAATTTGATAGCTTCAGGAAATCCTTCTAGATTTTCAACCAGTGATTTGGTGAGGTTGTACTCATTCTGTTTACTGTCAAGTTTTCTGCCTATTTGTGTGAGTTCCTCGCGAACAACATCAATAGTGTCCGAAACATCTTGAATAGCTTTCGTGTGTCTTTCCTCTTCCGATTTTCTTTTTGTTAGAAGCTGTCCTTTTTCTTCCTTTTGCCTTTCTAGTCCTTCGAGCTTTTCATCGAATTTTTCAAGTGTCTCTGAATGTTCTGAGGTATCAGTTTCTGTCTTTTCTAATTCCGATTTTAAAGTCTGAAGCTGAATTCCTTTGATCTCTATCTCTTTTTTTATGTTGTAAAGACGCTCTCGAGTGCTATTAAATTTCTTACTCTGTTCTTCAAATGCTGTTTGAGCATTCAGGCTTTTTTCTTTTTGTTCCAGATAAGTGGCTTTGAGCTTTTCTACCTCTTGTTCAATAGAATCAAAGCTTTTACTGGCTTCATCTAGCTCATTTCTTAAACTTTCTAAACTGAATGCTGCTCTTTCATTACTCTTTCGGTCTAACTCTAGCTGTTCTCTGAGATTGTCACTTTTATCTTCAAGGAAAGTCAGTCTTTCATTCTTGATCTTTCTTTCACTTTCGAACTGACGAATTTTATTCACATGCTCATTCAATGATTTTTGCCTTGAGGAAAGGAGTTTTTCCTTGGTGATCAGCTCGGTCTTCCCTTTTTCCATTCCTGCTTCTTGGTTAGCGATCATTTGGTTGATCTCTAACTTCCTATCATTCTCTTGTTGAATGGCTTTTTCTAAAGACTTAAATCTTTCTGACTTCTCAGCAACTGATTTCCTGGCAAGTGCAACACTCTCAACCTTGTATTCTTCTTTATGCTTATAGTAATTCTCAGCCTGTTTGGCCTGCTTTTCTAATGACTTAAGGTTCTTTTCTATCTCGAAAAGTAGATCCTCAACCCTGTCAAGGTCGTCATCTGTGTCTTTGAGCTTTCTAAGAGTTTCTTTTTTACGGGTCTTGAATTTTGAGATACCTGCGGCTTCTTCAAAAAGTGCTCTTCTCGAATTATCCTTGTCGTTAAGGATATCATCAACCATTTTAAGCTCGATAATGGCGTAGCTATTAGAAGCAATACCGGTATCCATAAAGAGGTTGGTGATATCTTTTAGTCTACAGTTTACACCATTCAAGAGATATTCACTTTCACCAGAACGATAATACCTTCTAGTGATGGTTACTTCAGTATACTCTGTCGGTAAAAGGTTCTTAGTGTTTTTAAATGTCAGCGATACCTCTGCAAGTTGAGTGGGTTTTCTTTTCTTAGTTCCATTGAAGATGATGTTCTCCATCTTCTCTGAACGTAACATCCTAGTTTTTTGCTCACCCAAAACCCAACGTATAGAATCTACTACATTGGATTTACCACAACCATTTGGCCCTACGATACCCGTAATGCCTTCATCGAAATTGATAATGACCTTATCTCCGAAACTCTTAAATCCTTTTATCTCTAGCTTGGTGAGCTGCATGCGGTGATGTCAAAAAAAACTATGGTGTAGATAGCAAAATTAAAATTAACGCTGACAATTCAGTCTGTTTGACCAAAAAAATCAAGATGGTTTTGCTGAAAATTAATGAATACTAAGCAAGCATGAATTATTTGGCTACGAAAGCGTATTTGAGGTTCAAATTATTAGCTTTGCTAAGCTATGGATATAGACGTTGGTACATTAGTATATATCGTTTTAGGGATCATCTACTTTATTTTTCAGGCCAATTCGAAGAATAAGAAGAAGAGAGAGGCGAATAGGCCATCTTCGCAACAACAAGCTCAACGACAGCCTGCAAATAAGCCAAGCTTCGAAGAGTTGTTAGAGGAGTTTACCGGTCAAAAAAGTCGACAGCCAGAGACGGTAGAGACTGAAGAGGAAAAATATTTAGAGGAAGAGCCTTTTCAAACAACGGATAGACCCAATTACGATATAGCAAAAAAAGAGGCTGAACAAAGAAAGCGCAAGGCTGATGAAGAGGCGAAAAGAATACGGTCTAAATTCAATGACCATTTCGAGCCCTTCGAAGTAGAGGCTGAAACCGAAGAAGAAAATGATTCTTATGCGTCTATGTTCAATGACCTAGATTCGGTAAAAAAGGCATTTGTGGCTTCAGAGATCTTTAAAAGAAAATTTTAAGATCGTTTAAAAAGGATAGGAACCTCGATCTTAGTCTTAACAGCTTGTCCGTTCTGTATAGCTGGTTTCCACTTACTAGATCTTTCTAAAGCATTGATGATGGCTTTTTCAGTGTCGAAGCCAAGTTTTTGATCGAATTCCAAGTTCTCTATTAATCCTGAAGGATTAACATCAAACGAAATTTTCATCTCTCCTTCGATATCAGCTTTTTTAGCTGCAGATGGATAAATTATGCTTTCTTCCAGTGAGTTTTTCCAGCTTTCTCTTCCTACTAAAGGTTCAGGTAGCTTCTCAGCTTTGATTGATTCAACGGTGTAGTTTTTTACTTCAACCTCATCAGTTGGCATAGCATCGAATGAAAAGATGAAGAATAACAAGAATATGAAAGGTAAGGGGAGTAGCAATTTCAAGTAGTTCGTTCTTGCAACTTTTTTGATCATATCTAGCCTCTTCAAAGTTTTATTCCTGCCAAAATAGCTACCATATTCTAATCCCATTTTAGTAAATACTGTTCTGACGAGGAGAGTAGAATAAACAGCTGGGTTTTCGTTTTTAATTACGGCATGGTCAGCCGCAAATTCATGAACTTCTTCCAGTAATACTTTGAATAAGTAATAAAAGGGGTTAAACCAGAAAAAGATCTTGAGAATTTCAACTAAGACAATATCGTAGGAGTGCTTTTGGTCTATGTGAGCACGCTCGTGTGAAAGAATCTGATTCTCATCCTCCTCAGAATATTGTTCGGAGTTATCCCAGAAAAGGTAGTTGAAGAAAGAGAAGGTTGGCATCATTCCTTCCGTTTTTACCAAGAAGAAGTTTTTCTTATAACGAGTACTATGTCTTCTGTACCAGATAACCTCTTTGAATTGTCTAATTCTGACCAAGAACTTAAGCAGGCCGATGACTACTCCAGTAATATAAAGTGCTAGAAGAGCTTCCCACCATAGTAGGAAAGGACGTTCTGAGTTCGCGGTTATTGTATATGAATAAGCTTTTTCAGCTTCTATAATTGGTTCACTGCTAACCCCATTTCCTAGTTGATGAATGGAATTGAAGAATGCAGGTGTACTAGCAGGATTATAGTTTAGCTCCATTAATGGGAACGAAACTGATAAAATGAGTGCAACCAACAAATAGGCTCTGTTGTAATGGAAGCTTTTCTCTTTCCTTAAGAAGAAATGATAAAGCAAGAAGAGAATTGCCAGACATGTAGCAGACTCTAACAAATAAATCACGGAAGAATTGAGTGATTCTAAAAGCTCTATGGTTGGATGCTGTTCCATCTATTTTTTCTCTTCTCCTTCCTCAGTATCTAAATCACTCTTGACATGGTCTAGAAGTGACTCGAATTCATTCATATTCATTTCATTTTCTTTAGCGAAGAATGAGACAAGTTTTTGAAATGAACCACCAAAATAACCACCAATGAAATTCTTCAAATAGAAGTTACTGTAGCTTGTTTTATCTATCAGCGGGAAATATTCGTGTGTTTTACCGTATGCTTTGTATCCAATGAATCCTTTCTTCTCTAAAATTCGAATGATAGTAGAAACGGTATTGTAAGCAGGCTTAGGCTCGGGCATTTTAGCTAATACATCTTTCACAAACCCTTTTTCGATCTGCCATAAAATTTGCATCACTTGTTCTTCTGCCTTAGTTAACTCCTTCATATTTAGTCTGATTAATTCGTAATTATCAATTATACAACTATCATGCTAGTTTTCAAACTAATCGGTTAGTTTTTAAAGTCAAAGTTCTGTAAAGGCATATGAAATTAAGTTTGCTCCCATTCTTAATGCTTTGAGTCTAACTTCTTGTGGATCGTTATGTACACTTTGGTTTTCCCATCCATTGCCTAGGTCCGATTCATAGGAGAAGTAGCACACTAATTTCCCTTCATAGATTAGTCCGAAACCTTGAGGAGGTTTATTGTCATGCTCATGAATTTTTGGGATACCTTCAGGAAACTCGAATTTTTGATTGTAGATAGGATGTTCTCGCGGAAGTTCAATAAATTCTAATTCAGGAAAGACCTTTTTCATTTCTAAGCGCACATAGGAGTTCAATCCGTAGTTGTCGTCAATATGAAGGAACCCACCTGATGTTAGGTATTTTCTTAAATTCTCTGCCTCAGAAGGACTAAAGACTACATTTCCATGTCCAGTCATATAAACGAAAGAGTAATTGAAAAGCTCTGGACTGCCTACTTGGACAACAGCATCAGTAACATCAATATTAGTTCCGAGCTCTTCATTGCAGAATTTTGCCAAATTAGGCAAGGCAGTTTTATTTGCGTACCAATCTCCACCGCCACCATATTGAAGTTTTGCAATTCTGATTTTTTCGGATTGACCCATAGCGCTAATGCATAAGGCTAAAGAGAAGATGGTGGTCAAAAAGATTTTCTTCATAAATGAAACTTGTTTTAAAAGGAACGAATATTTCACACTGTAGTTTATTACTTTAAAATTGAAAACTCAATAACTATTCTTGCAGTGTCAGAATCTGAATTTCCATATTTCATAGAAAAGCTGAAGCAAAAGTTGCAAGGACCGTTGCCTGGCAAGGAAGCCCAAATCAAAATGGCACCTAAACCTATTGATGAGAGAAGATTCAATGAAGATCCGAATAAGCCTCCAAGACTAGGAGGGGTAATGGTTTTACTTTATCCGGATGTTGATGGAATCCACATTCCTTTAATGAAACGGCCATTGTATGATGGCGCCCACAGTGGGCAGATCAGTTTCCCGGGAGGAAAGCTGGAAGAGCATGATGATGATCTTTTACAGACGGCTTTGAGAGAAACCGAAGAAGAAATTGGGGTGGCCCAAAACGACATCGAAATTTTAGGTCAACTTTCAGAATTGTTTATTGTCGCTAGTAATTTTAAAGTGCTGCCTACGGTTGGGGTCGTTTCCAAAAAACCACTTTTTATTCCAGATCCAGTTGAAGTAGAGGAAGTAATTCCAATGAAATTAGATCTACTCAAAAATGCATCTTTCAGAAAGATAAAAGAGATGCATTTTCCACCTTATACGATTTTCTCACCATACTTTGATGTGAGCGGAGAGGTGGTTTGGGGCGCCACAGCAATGATGCTGAGTGAGTTAGCAACCTTGATGGAAGATATTTAATCGCTTACTATTGCAGTTGCCTCTATCTCTACTAAGAATTTATCATCGATGAATCTTGACACTTGAATCATCGTTGTACACGGTTTTATATTTTCGAACACTTCCCGATGTGCTTTACCTATCTTTTCCCATTCCTCAATATTGGTAACAAAAATTCGTGTACGGACAACATCTTCCAACGAAGCGTCACATTCTTGTAAAACCCCTTTAATCTTCTGAAGGATAAATTTTGTTTGTAAATAAGGATCATCTCCACCAACAAGCTTTCCTTGGTCATCTGCTACGGTGCCTGTAATCTCAATTGTACTACCTACTCTAACTGCCCTAGAATAACCAACTAAATCTTCCCATGGACTTCCACTACTTATTTTTTGTCTTTTCATTTGAAGCATTTAGTTGTTCAAGAATTCTTCTGTATAGTTCATTTGGTTCGAATGGGTTTAGAACTAGACTTTTAAATGCAGATTGGTCTAGTTCTATGTCAAACTCTGAGGATAAATATGCACTCATCGCTATAATGGGAGTTTTTTTATTGATTTGGCAGGTTTTGCGAATATTGTCAGCAGCTTGAAATCCTGTTATTGGTTTCATCTCAATATCCATCAGGATCAAATTGAACTTCTTGTTTTGACATTTCTTGAGTGCCATTTCACCATCGAAAGCTTCTTCAAAGTCAGCATTCCAGTTGGTTAACAGTCTTTTCAAAACTAACCTGTTCATATCATTATCATCCACTACAAGCACAGATTTGCCTTGAAGGTCTTTATCTCTCATTTGATCTTGTAGATTGACCAAATCGAAAGATTTATTGATTTTGAAATTGATTTCAAAAGAGAGTGAAGTGCCCTTTTCTTCCCGAGAGTTGATATTCACTTTACTCCCCATCAACTTTAATAATTTTTGCGTTATAGAAAGTCCAAGGCCTGTTCCACCATACTCACGAGTAGTTTCTCTGCCAGCCTGCTCATATGCTTCAAAGATGGTTTCAAGCTTGTCCTTTGGTATTCCAATTCCGGTATCCTTTACTTCAAATAGTAAGCCAGCATGATCATCTTTCAGCCCGATCAAGGAAACTTTCAAATGAACATAACCGTCATGGGTAAACTTAATTGCATTGCTCAAAAGGTTATTAAAAATTTGTGTTAATCGAGTGGGGTCTCCAATGATTCGGTCTGGGATATGTTCTCCAACTTCAATTCTTAATTCTATACCCTGACTTTTGGCTTTATATTTGAAACTATCTGCAATTCCTTTAAGTAGATCGATAATTGAAAAATCAATTGATTCAAGTTTCAACTTATCAACTTCAATTTTATTGAAGTCTAGGATGTCATTGATTAGTGAGTGTAAACCTTCGGCAGAAAATTTTAATGCATCTATATACTCCTGCATTTCTTCACTTTCATTATCCATTTCCATAATGTGGGAAAGGCTTATGATAGCGTTAAGAGGAGTTCGAATTTCATGACTCATGACAGAGAGAAATTCAGATTTAGATTTAGTGGCTTTGTCTGCTTCATTTCTGGCCTTTTCTAACTCTTTGTTTTGAGATTTTATCACTTGAGTACGGGCCGCAACTATCTCTGTTAATTCTTCATTGGCGTTACGAAATATTTGGTCATTACTTTGCAATTGAATGATCAGAGATCTTTGAGTAATCTCATGCTCTTCATAATCTCTTTTTAATTTATGACTGATACCTAAGCTCAAGACGGTAGTTTCAATAATTAAACCAATCTGAACATACATTGGTACTTCATTAGTGTAACCAATGGTATTGGTAGCTACTGCTACTAAAACAGCTACAACTAAGAATAAGGTGCCAAAAGTGAAGTATCTTGTTAGTGTATCTCCTTTTTTATTGACGATGATTAGGAAAAACAGAACAAAGAGACCCGATATAGCAATTGAAAATTGCCTAATTAAAGAAGCCCAATATAGGTTTTTGGTGATCCCAATTGAAATGATTCCAAATATGAAAATAGCTAAACTGACGTAGATGGCTATCTTCAAACTTTTATCAAGGGAAGTTCTTTTCTCTTTTATCTCAAGGAATTCTCTAGAGAATGCAAAGTAAAATGTGCAGGCGAGTATGGGAATCAGCCAAAGGAATGGCATCGGATTAGATAGGTTGGGGAACATCCAGATTTCTAATATTCCATAAGCATGAAAGAAGTATAGGATATTGATGAGTGAGTAAAGTGAAAAATAGAAAAAGACCTTCAAGCCGGTATAGAAGAATAAAAACAATCCGACTATAATTATCACAAATAGTAATCCACCAAAAACGCCTTCAAATAAATTGATCTTATCCCGATTATTATCCCATTGATCAAATGGGGTTATCTCAGCATTTATATTAATTGGCATCCCATCTTGACTATCTATTTTCACATAAACATGTGCGGTTGATTGTGGAGGGTTGTTGAGTTGAATTTTGGTTGTATAGCCTTGAGGGATATCCCTTTCATTTGCAGCAAAATGGTAGCCAGTCTTCTTAATAATTATATCAGCGGAGTCATCGTAGGCGACATAATATGTCTCCTTCGAGTTTGCTCCTCCTTCAATCACATGGCTTAGTGTTTCTTCAGTGCTATTGATGATCTGATAGTATAACCAGTAAGTTTTTTCGTGGTCAAAACGACTGATCAAATCACTTTCGAGGAAGCTTGATGCTCTCAATTTTCTGATTTCTTCAATGTTTGCAGTGTTACTATTATCTATATACACAAAGACTTTACTAGGGTCTAACTCTAGTTCAGTAGGGCCATGAAGTATATGTCGATTTCCGAAAAAACCATTTTGTCCATGCAAGGAGGGTTGAAGTGCAAGACTGACAACTGCTATAATTAGGAAAAAAAGCTTTTTGAACTGCATCTATTCGAATGGAAAATTGTCTATTCTCTCTAGAAAAGCAAGGGGTAGAAATGAATCTTTTATCTAAATCACAAACATGGCGCCTCAGGCCTGTGCGAATTTGATGGCTTCTTTAGACCACGGTGGACTGTTGTGAATCACTTCAATTACTTTATTGGGATCGTCAAATACGGTCCAAATATCTCTATGCTGATCGCCCATAAACCCTTCTCCAATAGCATGTTCTAACATCTCAAGAAGTTTGTCATAATATCCATTGATATTCAGAATGACGATGGGTTTGGTGAAAATACCAAGTCTTTTCAGCGTGATGGCTTCCATTAATTCCTCGAAGGTTCCGCAGCCTCCGGGCAATGTGATCAATGCATCAACCCCTACCATAAATTGCTTTTTCCTTTCATGCATATCTGCAGTAAAAATGAATTCATTTACATCCTTATGGTGAAATTCTACTTCCTTCATAAAGTGAGGCATAATACCAATGATCCTGCCTTTTTCTTCTAAAACTGTGTCAGCTAATGTTCCCATTAGTCCTCTGGCCCCACCTCCATAGACAACTACAGTGTTGTTTCTCACCAATGCTCTAGCTAAGCTTTGGGTAGCTTCGAAATATTCTTCATTGATTTTATCGCTTGAGGCGCAATAGACACAAACCTTCTTGATCTTCTGCATGAATTTTAAAATGGTAAAGAATGAATGTAGACAAAATGTATTTAAATGACACAGGTATTAACTCCAATTACTGCTAGGATAGGTTCTTATTTTAGATAGCAAAAATATTTTTAGATAAAAGCTTAGATGAGATTTTGCAGCTATGATTGGGGCGTAATATTTAATTATAGTCTCTATAAATTGACTTAGCCTAATCAGAGTGAGGAACTGTTTATCTTCAAAGC
>CBFIDS010000111.1:0-4755 GCA_965661435.1 Roseivirga sp. | reverse complement strand
CTAGAGAAGATCGCTCAAATGGATTATGAGACAAAAGAAAGATTGAAACCCTTAATGGGTTAATAACAAAACAGGCGGTTCTAAACTAAAACGTCATGCCCAGTCAAGCTGGGAATGACGCATTAAGAGTTTTTGAAACTGCCTTTTAAATTAGCCTTATACTTATCTATCCTTTACTCTTTGCAGATAAACATTACCTCTTTCTAATCTACCTCTTCGGCCTTCAAATTGATAGATCTTACCATCATCCATTAACCAAATATCATCATCGCTTCCGAAGTTAACATGACGATTCTTCCATCTTCTTTCGTCTTCATCGAAGATCATTAATTCACCATCTTTATTGATATCCCACTCGGCATACTCAACTTCTCTTTCTCCGAAGGCTTCAACCATGATCTTGACTTCACCATTATCTCTGAAATCCATATGGATGTCAATTTCATCGAGAATATCTGATACAAGTCCAGTTACAGAACCTGCAATTTTTCTAGCCAACCAGTTTTCATCTTCTAGATCTCTTTCGAGCTCGTCCATGTCAACATCAATGACCATTTCCCATTCCCCAAGTACATCTTTTTCCTTAACTGATTGCTGAGCCATGACCGGGCTTAACATCAGACATAGGGTGATTGCTGTTAATAATTTTTTCATTTTGACCTTTGTTTGATTTGATGTTTATAAGACGCCATAAAACAAAGAAAGTTACATGCAAACATAGTATTGTAACTCAGTGGTTCAGCAGATCGTTCTTCGGCAGATATTAACAATCACATCATCTTCTCTTGAACATTTGATCAAACTGTAGATTTAAATTACACTCTGATAGAGTACGATGAAGGTAAAACTGGTCAAGTCAACAAACCCAGACAGCTGGTATACTCAACTGGATAATAGTGTGTTGGGTCAAATCTTTAACGTCCAATTCTCCGAATCGGCTTCCCAATCTATGGCTAAGAATGTATACGAGATCCTCAACGGAAAATTTAAAGGAAAACTACTTGAGGTTAAAGACACAAAGATTCTCGTTAACGTCTGATCGAATAATCTTCTATCGAATCTAGCCTCAATTTACTTCTCACGAACTCACCCTTCCCCCTACCAACTACTTTTTCATTTTCATTCAGAAGTTGAGACTCTACTATAAATCCTGAAGCTGATTTTTCCATTACCCTCCCTCGGGCAATAAGGGTTTCGGCCTTTACCGGTCTAATAAACTCTATGGTGTAAGATTTAGTCACCAAGAAATGATCAAGCTCTTGTGAAGCCGCTGCAAAGTAAGCAGCATCATCTAGCATCTTAAAATAGACTGAACCATGCAAAGCCTCTGCTCCATGAAAGTATTCAGAAGAGATGATCAACTTATAGGTACACTCTCCATCTGCAATTTCGAGTTTTGAACTCAGGTAGATCTTTTGATTGATAGGAGCTGCCTTGAAGAGTCTAATCAATGCTTCGAAATGATCACTTTTTTTCATAATCATCGATCAATCCAAACTGGATCATATGGTGTTTGAAATGTTTTCTATGGAACAAAAGCCACTCTTGAGCAGTCATTGGACCACCATAGGGATGATTTGCTAATGTATCTGGATTGGCTTCCATATAATCTATAAATGCATCGATCTCAGTAAAGAGCTTTTCTCTGGCTGCATCTAAACTAGGGAAGCGTAAAGGCTGAAGTTCATTCTTCCCGGTTGGTGAAGGTACATTGCGCCTCATGGGACTATCTTTCATTAAGTATTGCTTCAACCTAGGCAGGTCTTCTTCTTTAGAGATCACGGGCAGCTGAATTCTACCAATGGACATTTTAAAGGTTACGATCAAATGTTCCAACATATGCTGAGGTGTCATGATTCCCCATTTAGCCTTTGCATCTGACGATAATTCGTTCAGTTTTGCCTTGGCCTCATCCTTCAAAAAAGTCTGTGCCGATTGTAATTCACTTTGCATGATTGAAGATATATAAATGTTCTTGCTGCCACTAATCACGTGTAAATTTGAAAGTGATTTCCGTTGGCTGTAGGGCTTGACACAATCCTATTTAAAAGTCCTAAAAAATCCGGTATCTCATAATTTCTATGAAATACCGGATCAGCAATTCTTCATTACCCAAAAGGGTATGAAAAAAACATATTATTCACCTAGGAAAGGATATCTGTAATCTTTTGGTGGAACGAAGGTTTCCTTGATCAATCTTGGAGACACCCATCTCAATAGGTTGATCATTGAACCTGCTTTGTCGTTTGTACCAGAACCTCTAGCTCCTCCAAATGGCTGTTGACCTACAACAGCTCCTGTTGGCTTGTCATTCACATAGAAGTTACCTGCAGACTGCTCCAAAGCTTTAATCCCCACTTCTAGCGCATATCTGTCTTGAGAGAATAATGCACCAGTCAAGGCATAAGGAGATGTTGAATCTACCAATTCTAATGTAGCTTCATAATCCTCTGGATCATAAACATAAATTGTGATCACAGGACCAAAGATCTCTTCGCACATTGTTGTGTACTTAGGATCTGTAGTCAGCAATACTGTTGGCTCAATAAAGTAGCCTTTCGACTTATCATATCCTCCACCAGCTACAACTTCCACTTTATCACTGGCTTTAGCCTCATCTATGTACTTAGCGATCTTATCGAATGATTTCTCATCGATCACCGCATTAATAAAGTTAGAGAAGTCTTCAGTTCCTCCCATTTTGAAGGTCTTAAGATCTGCCTCCACATATTTTCTTACATCATCCCAAAGACTTGAAGGAATGTAAGCTCTAGACGCTGCTGAACATTTCTGGCCTTGGAACTCAAACGCCCCACGCGTAATCGCTGTAGCAACCTCTTTAGCTCTAGATGATTTGTGAACCATGATGAAGTCCTTACCACCAGTCTCTCCAACAATTCTAGGATAAGATCTGTAGTTATAAATATTCTCACCTATGGTCTTCCAAATATGTTGGAATACACCAGTACTTCCTGTAAAGTGAATACCAGCAAAATCTTTGTGTTTGAAGATAATATCACCTGAAGTTGGGCCATCAACATAGAATAAGTTGATCACACCAGGAGGCACACCGGCTTCATTGAACACTTCCATCAACACGTTGGCAGAATATATCTGTGTGAAAGCTGGCTTCCAAACAACTGTATTACCCATCAAGGCAGGAGCAGAAGGCAAGTTTCCTGCGATCGCTGTAAAGTTGAATGGCGTTAAAGCGAATACAAAACCCTCTAAAGGTCTCTGCTCTACTCTATTCCAAACACCCTCAGACGAATCAGGTTGTTGCTTGTATATTTCAGTCATATACTGAACATTGAATCGTAAAAAATCTACGATCTCACAGGCTGAGTCAATCTCTGCTTGATAAGCATTTTTTGATTGACCCAACATAGTTGCAGCATTGATTTTATCTCTGTACGGTCCAGCAATTAGATCCGCTGCTTTTAAGAAAATTGCTGCTCTATTTTCCCAGCTAGTGTTAGCCCAATCTTTTTTTGCAGCCATAGCCGCTTTGATAGAGTCTTCCACATGAGAAGCGTTTCCTACTGAGAAATGCCCTAAAATGTGTTGATGGTCATGTGGAGGGGAAAGCGGAAGCTTTTTATCCGTTCTTACTTCTTTACCTCCAATGTACATTGGAATATCAACTTGCTTAGATCGAGCTTCAGCCAAAGCAGCTTGAAGACTCTCTCTTTCTGGTGTTCCTGGTGCATAGCTATTAATTGGTTCGTTCTTAGCTACCGGAACATTAAAAAAACCTGTTGCCATAGTTTACTTTTTAGGGTTATACATTTCTATGCGGGCAAATATAAGCTTTCGCATAGGGATGCAAAATTCATCCTTTATTATAGAATGGTTTTGAGCTGTAGAAGGTTCGAAATCTCGTGTTGAACCGCAACATTTGTTACCAATTTGTTCGGATTGAACCAAACATGATCCATCCCAGCTCTTTTGGCCCCTGCAATATCAGATTCTAAATTATCACCTATCATGATGGAGTTGAATTGATCGGCACCCGTCAGGTCAAAGGCAACCTCAAAGATCTTTGGATTGGGTTTACGGGCTTTTGACGACTCTGAAGTGATCACATGCTTAAAATATGGATCAAGCTGTGAAGAACTCATTTTAGTAGCCTGGATGTCATCGAACCCGTTGGTGATGATGTGCAATTGATAATTTTCTTTCAAGTAATCGAGCAATTCGAAGGCCCCTTCGAAAATTCTATTCTTAGTAGGAGCCAATGCTATATATTCCATTTCAAGATTGGCGGGTAAATGCTCCAATCCAACCCTTAACTTCTGAAAGATCGTTATAAATCTTCTTTTGCGAATATCTGCCCTGCTAATTCGATGATGATTATATAAATCCCAAAGCTCATAATTGACCTCAAAGAACTTCGCTACCAATTCTTGTTTTGTGAAAACCTCCAGTTTTTCGAATTGATAATGGTCATATAATTCAAATAATGCTTCTGAAGCATTTGCGTCATAATCCCAAAGGGTATGATCTAGGTCGAAAAAAACGTGCTGATAAACTCCCAAACTATTTGTAGAACTGCTTATTTTGAAATCTGTTTTGTGCTAGTTCTCTGTTCGATAACAAGACCTCATAAGTTTCCTGATCTTTTTGCAGGGTGATATCTTTTACCAAGAACTCGAAGACCTGATGGATGATATCCTCAACTTCTTCTCGAAGACTGTAAAACACCCATTGATCTATTTTTCGAGCGTTAATGATCCCGGAATTTTTAAGATAGGT
>CBFIDS010000110.1:0-11340 GCA_965661435.1 Roseivirga sp. | reverse complement strand
GAGTCAAGGGACTCAAGTATAAACCAACTGAAGTAAAGACCCAGAAAGGAGATTATCTGATCGGTACGGGTAAAAAAGACTTTGATATACGTTCTATCGGCTATATGGATGGAATCAAAGACATACATATCGTTTCCGATGATTATCAACTGGTTTCTAAAAAGTGGAAGGTAAATCCCACAGAGATCGACCTTGGAGATGACATTGTCATTCGAGAAGGTGGTTTTCAGATCATGGCTGGGCCATGCTCCATCGAGGGAGAAGATCAGATCAGAAAGACTTTGGCTCACCTTAAAGAGAACGGCATATCCATTATGCGTGGAGGTGTTTATAAACCTCGAAGCTCTCCTTACTCTTTCAGGGGTATGGGAATAGATGGATTGAAGTTATGGTATGAGTTGGCTAAAGAAGCTGGCATTAAGATCATCACTGAAGTGATGCAGGTTTCTCAGATAGAGGAAATGGACCCTTACGTAGATATATATCAGGTTGGTGCGAGAAATACCCAAAACTTCAACCTTCTCGATGAATTAGGAAAGAATACAGACAAGCCTGTTATGATCAAACGAGGTATTTCTGGTACAGTGGATGAATTATTATACTCTGCAGAGTACGTGTTCAGTGGAGGGAATGAAAGACTGCTACTTTGTGAGAGAGGAATCAGAACTTATGAAAAAGCCACTCGAAACACTATGGATTTGAATGCTATAGCCGTTCTGAAAGAAAAGACACATTTGCCTGTCATTGCAGATCCATCTCATGGTATCGGTATTAGGCATCATGTGGAGCCAATAGCTTTAGCGAGCATTATGGCCGGAGCCGATGGAGTGATCTATGAAACCCATGAAAAACCAGAGGAAGCATATTCTGACGGCCAGCAGACCTTGAACTTCCCTGAATCTCAAAAGTTGATCGATCGCATGAACAAGACCTTCGATCTGAGAAAGAGTTTCTAAAATGATCATTCAGCCATCATCCAGACTCAATACGGTTAAAGAGTACTACTTTTCTCAAAAGCTTACGGAGATCCGCCAGATGCAGGCTGAGGGCAAACAAGTACTGAATTTGGGTATTGGGAATCCTGATGGCATGCCTGCTCCTGAGGTGATCAAAGAATTGCATGAACAATCGGCACAAGCTAACACCCATGGCTATCAGTCATATGCTGGTATTCCAGAACTCAAGAATGCCATTTCCGCATGGTCAGAATGGGCTTATAAAATCAATAAGAATGCTGAGAAAGAGATTTTACCTCTTATTGGTTCAAAAGAAGGAATCACCCATATCTCTTTGGCTTTTCTAGACGAAGGGGATGTAGTTTTAGTACCTGAATTGGCATACCCAGCATATTCTGCAGTCGCTCAAATGGTTAAGGCAAAAGTGATTACCTATCCTTTGGATGAAAATAATGATTATCAACCTGATTGGTCATTCTTTGAAAAGCTAGACTTTTCTAGAATCAAGCTATGTTGGTTGAATTACCCGCATATGCCAACAGGTGCAAAAGCAAACAAAGACACTTTTAGAAAGCTGGTGAGTCTAGCTAAGGAAAAACAGTTTTTACTCTGTCATGATAATCCTTATTCTATGGTTTTGGAGGAGGGTTCTCCCTTAAGTCTTCTATCAATAGAAGGTGCAATGGATGTGGCTGTGGAGCTCAATTCCCTGAGCAAATCATTCAATATGGCAGGGTGGAGAATGGGATGGGTGTCAGGAAGAGAAGACTACATCAAAACCATTCTAAAGGTCAAGTCGAATGTAGACTCTGGAATGTTCAAACCAATGATGTTGGCAGCAGCGAAAGCATTAGAGTTAAGAGATCCTTGGTTTGATGCGCTGAACGAAACTTATCGAGAGAGAAGGGGATTAGTTTGGCATTTCTTAGATAAAGTTGGGTGTACCTATACGAAAGATCAGCAAGGTTTGTTTGTCTGGGCGAAGATTCCAGATACATACAAAGAGGCTACACAGCTGGTTGACGACTTGCTTTACAACAATTACGTGTTTATCACACCTGGATCTATTTTCGGTACCAAGGGAGAACAGTTTGTAAGGATGTCTTTATGTAATAATGAATCAGATCTAAAAGCAGCGGTAAAAAGAATTTAAAATGAAGGTTACACTGATAGGAGTTGGATTGATCTCAGGATCATTTTCATTAGGATTGAAAAAGACTTATGAAGGTGCAATGCATGTATGCGGTGTAGATAAGGACGAAGAAGCCTTGAAAAAAGCCAAAGCTTTGGGGATTATCCATAATATTAAGCCTATGGCTGAAGCGGTTGCAGAAGCTGATGTCATTGCCATTGGTATTCCGGTAGATGCCTTGTCTTTGTTACTTCCCGAGATATTAGATAATTGTCAGAAGGATGCTGTAGTGATCGATTTTGGTTCTACTAAAAAAGCCATTTGTGCGTCTGTTGCTGATCACCCCAAGCGAGTAAATTTTGTAGCGGCACACCCTATTGCAGGTACAGAATATTCTGGGCCAGAAGCAGCTTTTGCCTCTTTACTCGAAGAAAAAGTGATGATTCTCTGTGAGGAAGAGAAGTCAGGAAAAGCTCAGCTAGAGTTGTTCAATGAGCTTTGTTGGATGTTAGAGATGAGAATTTCAAAAATGGATCCTGCTGAGCATGACCTTCATTTAGCTTTTGTTTCTCACCTCAGTCACGTTTCTTCATTTGCTTTAAGTCAAGCGGTAATGGAAAAGGAAAAGTCTGAGGAGCATATCTTTGATATGGCAGGTTCAGGTTTTGCATCAACTGCTCGACTGGCCAAGAGTTCACCTGAAATGTGGTCGCCTATTTTCATGCAGAATAAAGAGCATTTGCTTGAAGGGCTTTCAGCCTATATCGATCAGTTGAATGATTTTAAAGTTTTGCTAGAGAATGGTGATGAAGAAGGATTGAAGTCTTATATGCAGGGTGCTAATAAGATCAAGGATATAGTCGATAAGATAAATTAGACTCATTTTTAATTAAAAAGCCTTGTAGTATTCATGTCAAGGGTTACTTTTGCAATCATGTTGAAAAACAAAGCATATCACTACCACTATTATTATGCTACGCAAATGCGGAACGGTAGAGATATGTCTTAAAAAGAAATTAGAAACAAAACATATAAAACCCGGTTCCGCAAGAGCCGGGTTTTTTGTTTCCCGGTTTTTGTCAAGGCCGATTTAGCTTAAAAGAATGAAACAGAACTACGAAAACTACACAGCAGAAGACCAACAAGTATGGAAAATCCTCTTTGATAGGCAATTTCCAGCTTTACCAAAAGCAGCAACCAAAGAGTTCTTAACAGGACTTGATAAGGTCAACTTTACCGGTGAAGGGATACCTAACTTTGAGGATACCAACAAGATACTTAAAGAACTCACTGGATGGGAGATCTATGCTGTTCCAGGAATAGTTGAAGACGGCTTATTCTTCGACCTGATGTCAAATAAGAAATTCCCTGCCACAACTTGGGTGAGGAAAATGAGTGAGCTTGATTATCTGGAAGAACCAGATATGTTCCATGATGTTTTCGCTCATATACCATTGCTGACTAACCAAGCTTTTGTCGATTTCCTTCAAGCAATAAGTCAATTTGGGCATGAATGGATCGAGGATGAATGGGCGATTCATTTACTTTCAAGGATCTATTGGTTCACCATCGAGTTTGGGTTGATTCGTGAGGAGGAAGGTTTAAGAATCTATGGTGCAGGAATACTTTCTTCTTCTGGCGAGACTGAGTTTTCATTGTCAAATGGGCCGAATCATTTTGAATACGATGTAGATAAGATCTTAGATACACCGTACAGAAAAGATATCATGCAGGAGAACTACTTTATCATTGATTCTTATGAACAATTGTATGAATCTTTGCCGGAGATCAAATCGAAAATTGAAGCGAAATTAAAAGAGAGAGAATCTTTAGCCTAGGCTTAGGAATCTTTTATAGAAATGAGTGTAGTAATCGTCAATTATAATGCTGGGAACGTTCAATCAGTAACTTATGCATTAAATAGATTAGGGGTAGAACCCACCCTGAGTGATAAACAAGAGGTGATCGAATCAGCTGATAAGGTCATATTCCCTGGGGTGGGTGAAGCCAGTACTGCCATGAAGTTCCTGAAAGCCAAAGGTCTGGACCAAGTGATCAAGAACCTGAAGCAACCTGTATTTGGCGTTTGCTTAGGACTTCAGTTAATGTGTAAGCATTCAGAAGAAAATGATACGGATTGTCTCGGTATCTTCGATATTGAAGTCAAGAAGTTCGAACCTAAGCTTAAGGTCCCACAGATGGGTTGGAACACATTGGAAGCTACACAGGGCCCATTATTCGAAGGTCTTCCAGCTGAATCTTACGTGTACTTTGTTCACAGTTATTACGCAGCGTTGAGCCAACAAACCATAGCCGAGACGGAATATATCAATCGGTTTTCTGCAGCATTACATAAAGACAATTTTTATGCACTCCAGGCACATCCAGAGAAAAGTGGAAAGGTTGGAGAGCGGATTTTGGAGAACTTTTTGAAAATATAAATTGGACGTCACTGCGAGGAACGAACCAGTCTCATTATTCAGATTAAGAGGATTGCCACAGTCGTACCTCCTTCGCAATGGCGAAAAGAAGAGAATGAAAATAATACCAGCAATAGATATCATAGGCGGGAAGGCTGTTAGGCTTACTCAAGGAGACTATGATCAGAAGAAAGAGTATAGTGCCGATCCACTGAGTTTAGCATTGAACTTTGAGCGAGTAGGGATAACCAATCTACACTTAGTAGATCTAGATGGAGCCAAAGCGCAAAAACCAGAGAATCTAGAGATCCTTAAATCGATCGCCAGTTCTACTATTCTTCAAGTTGATTTTGGTGGTGGTGTAAAGTCTAATGAGTCATTAGAAGCCGTTCTAGCAGCTGGCGCTAGCCAAGTGACAGCAGGTAGTATTGCAGCTAAAAACAAACCTCTAGTCAAAGACTGGTTGAAAACTTATGGCTCCGATAAGATCATTCTTGGTGCTGATGTTAAGGATAAGAAGATCGCGATCAACGGATGGCAGGAAGATTCAGGACTTGATCTGATGGAGTTTTTAGAAGAATATGTTGTTGCTGGTGTAGAATATTGTATTTGCACTGATGTAAGCAAAGATGGCCTCTTACAAGGCCCGTCATTCGAACTATATGCTGAGATTCAAGAGGCTTTCCCGAGCTTAAACCTAATTGCAAGTGGTGGGGTTTCCAAATTGAAGGATCTTGCTCAATTAGATGATCTTGGACTTTACGGAGCTATTGTCGGAAAGGCTTTCTATGAAGGGAGAATCACCTTAGAAGAGCTTGCGGACTTTTAATTGACCAAATGTAGCTGATATGTTAACCAAAAGAATAATTCCTTGTCTTGATGTTAAAGATGGCCGAACGGTTAAAGGCGTCAACTTTGTAGGCCTCAGAGATGCCGGTGATCCTGTAGAATTAGCTGCAAGATATGCTGAAGAAGGAGCCGATGAGCTTGTTTTTCTTGATATCACCGCTACAGTGGAAAAGCGAAAGACTTTAGTAGAGTTGGTACAAAATGTAGCCGCTAAGATCAATATTCCATTTACAGTTGGGGGAGGTATAAGTTCTGTTGAGGATGTGTCTGCTTTGCTCAATGCTGGGGCCGATAAGATCTCAATTAATTCCTCAGCAGTAAAGCGTCCTGAATTGATCAATGAGCTTGCCTTGGAGTTCGGTAGCCAATGCGTTGTTGTAGCCATAGATACCCGTTATGTCGATGGTGAGCATATTGTACACGTTAGGGGTGGTAGAACACCTACAGAGTTACGCACAATACCATGGGCTAAGGAAGTGGAAGAAAGAGGCGCAGGAGAGATCCTACTAACTTCAATGGACCATGATGGTACCAAAGGAGGATTTGCAAATGAGTTGACCGCTCAGGTTTCCCAAATGCTTTCCATTCCAGTAATCGCTTCTGGTGGAGCAGGGCAGATGGAGCACTTTGTAGATACCTTTACATCGGGCCAAGCCGATGCCGCATTAGCTGCCAGTATCTTTCATTTCAAAGAGATATCAGTGCCAGATCTCAAATCGTTTTTAAGTAACAAAGAAATTCCAATACGTATCACCCAATGAGAAAATTAGAAGACATCAAACAGATAGATTTCGGTAAAAATAAAGGCCTTGTTCCTGCTGTAATTCAAGATGCTCAGACCGGTAAAGTTTTAATGATGGGCTACATGAATGAAGAGTCAATTCGGGTCACCCAAGAGGCAGGAAAAGTCACCTTTTATTCCCGCTCGAAAGAGAGGCTTTGGACGAAAGGAGAAAGCTCTGCAAACTACCTGAATCTGGTTGATATATTGGTCGATTGTGACGAGGATACTTTGCTCATAAAAGTCAATCCTGATGGACCAACTTGTCACACTGGAACTGACACTTGTTGGGGTGAAAATAATACCGATCAACTTCAGTTCTTGGACTACCTAACATCAGTGATCCAGACGAGAAAAAATGAAGATCCCGAGAAATCCTACGCGGCAAAAATGTTCCAAAAGGGCATTAACAAATTAGCGCAGAAGGTGGGAGAAGAGGCTGTCGAATTGGTCATTGAGGCTAAGGATAACAACGATGATCTTTTCAAAAATGAAGCTGCGGATCTGCTTTTTCATTATATGATGCTCCTTGAGGCTAAAGGTTTCGAGCTTAAGGATGTTATTTCAATTCTTCAAGAAAGACATAAGTAAGTATTAATTAACTATCAGAATAATAGATAGATATATAACATAATTTAGAGAAGACTAAAAAATAAATAAGAAATACATAAATATATATTAATACATATGTTCAGAGTCTTTTAACTTTGTCGAAAGTTATAAGGCTTATGAAGAGTTATTTAGTGCTAATTTTTCTAATAGTTGGAATCTCAATTCAAGCTCAGGTTAGAATTACCGGAACATTGGCTGATAAAGAAGGAGTTCTTGCGGGTGCTATTGTTTTTATTCAGGGTGCCAATAATTCAGCTATCTCGGATTTTCAAGGTCGGTTCAGTTTAGAAATAGATGCGCAAGAAGAGGTCATACTCGAAGTGAGATTTGTAGGCTTCAACCGGGTTCAGAAAACCTTGGATTTAACCGATATAAATGACCTCGACCTTCATATCAAATTAGAGCCAGATGTGCTAGGACTAAACGATGTTGTTGTTAGTGCCAATCGCTACGAAACTGACAAGAAAGAATCGCCAGTTGTGGTCAATGTCCTTGGCCAAAAAATGTTCAATGCAACCCAGTCTCAATCCCTTTCCGATGGACTTAATTTTCAGTCGGGAGTGAGGGTAGAAACCAACTGTCAGAACTGTGGATTTACTCAAGTTAGATTGAATGGATTAGAGGGTCCTTACACTCAAATCTTGGTGAACAGTCGACCTGTTTTTAGTTCGCTTATTGGTGTGTATGGTTTGGAGATGATCCCTACTTATATGATTGAACGGGTAGAAGTTGTTAAAAGTGGTGGCTCTGCTTTGTACGGCTCAAATGCAATAGCAGGTACCATCAATATCATTACAAAAAATCCAGTTTTAAATACCTGGGAGGCAAGAAGTAATTATGCATTAATTGGTGGTAATGCTGCAGATCTTAACCATTCTATAAACGGAGCTTACGTGTCGAATGATCTTAAATTTGGAATTTCTGCTTTTGCGACTCAAAGAAACAGAGAATCATTCGATGCTAATAATGATGGTTTTACTGAAATGGTTGAGCTTGATGCTTCAACACTTGGGCTTAAGACGTACTATAAATTCAGCAAGAATACTAAGCTAGACCTGGGCTTCAATTATATCAATGAATACAGAAGGGGTGGAAATAAACTAGACCTCAGTCCTGAATTCACGGATATCACCGAGCAACTTGATCATGAGATAGTAATGACTTCAATGGTGTTGGAGCATTTTATTGATGATCAGAATAAGCTCACTGGCTATTTATCCTATCAGAACACGAAAAGGGATAGCTATTATGGCGGATTGGGCGGTTCTTACACTGCTCAGGATAGTCTTTTAGCCGCCAATGCATATGGAGTCACAAATGATGAATCTTTAGTCACAGGAATTCAATGGGTGCATTCAAGTGCTTCTGCACATTCATGGACAACCGGTGTTGAGTATCAGAACAATGCAACTCAAGACGAGATTCCGGGATATGATAGGTTGGTAGATCAATCCGTACAAGGGATAGGTTACTATGGTCAGTGGGAGTGGCAAGTTTCTAATAAACTTAAATTCCTAACAGGAGCTCGTTATGATAGATCTATTGTAGAAGGAAAGTATCAAGTAGGAGCCTTCAATAGAACTATTGACAGCGATTTTGGAGTGCTTAGCCCTCGTTTCACCTTCCTTTATAATTTTTCAAATGAACTTCAACTTAGAGGAGGATATGCCAGAGGTTTTAGAGCCCCTCAGGCTTTTAATGAAGACCTTCATATTGCTTCTGCCGGTGGTGAACCTGTATTCGTGCTTTTATCAGATCAGCTCGAAAAGGAAACCTCTGATGCCTACACAGCTTCGTGGAATTATTCTAAGCAAATGTCTGGAAGTCAACTAGAAGTCAGTATTCAAGGCTTCTATACTCAATTGAACAACCCATTCGTTTTGGTCAATACAGGAAGCCGGCTTCCAGATGGCTCCATCTTAGAAGAAGTAAGGAATGGAGAAGAAGCTGTCGTAAAAGGGTTCAATACCGAAGTAAGTTATGCCATATCAAGTCAATGGGTAATTCAAACAGGAGCCACTTTACAATCTACGGCTTATAGTGAGGAACAAGTCCTATTCGAATCTGAAAGTGGCGTAGAAGGACAATCTGTGAGTAGCAAGAGATTTATGAGAATGCCTAATGCTTATGGTTTTGGAAATCTCACTTATGAAACCTCATCAGATTGGCAATTCTCTGTTTCCAATGTCATAACGGGAAGGATGTTGGTTCCAGAGATCTTACAGTCTAATAGCAATTTGGTTCTGAGAGAATCCGACCTTTTCTGGGATACCACAATCAAAGGGACGCATCATTTCCATATTGGTGGTTATCTCCATATCGAAGCGAGTGCAGGAATTCAGAATATCTTCAACAGTTATCAAGACGATTTTCAAAGAGGACCGACTAGAGATTCAGATTATATTTATGGACCTGGTAGGCCAAGAACCTATTTCTTCAGCCTAAAACTTAGCAATAATGATTAGGAGTTTGTTCTTGCTATTTTTCTTTTGCTCATTAAGTGCCCAGGCTCAAGTCCAATGGATGAGTTTTAGTCAGCTTGATAGTCTTCAAGAGATTGAGTCTAGACCAATACTTGTCTTTCTAGAAGCCGATTGGTGCACTTATTGTAAAAAGATGAAGAGTGAGGCTTTTTCAAAAAGTGATATCTCCGACCTTGTAAGATCTCAATTCTGGGCTGTGAAACTAGATATTGAGGATACTTCAACTATTCATTTTGATGGTCTGGAATTCATGAATGATGATCAGCGAAAGTACCATAGCTTATCTTATTTATTTGCAGTTAGGGGTGCAGAACCAATTACTCCAACCTTGGCTATTCTTGACAGTGATTTTCAATTTCAAGTTTTTGAAACTAAATATCTCTCAAGAAAAGCTCTAAAGAATCTACTAAGTAGGAGCTATTAATTACATTTGAAAATATGAGAATGTTGAGAAGAATATCAGGAGGAATATTCATTCTTCTGTTGTTTGCTGTCAGCACGCAAGCACAAAATATTTATACAGATAGGCCCACACAAACTACAGCATCAGCTATTGTTCCTGCAGGGGCGTTTCAAATTGAGACAGGTTTTTATTTGTCAGAATTTGAAGCCAACATCCCCGGTAATTTCATATCAGGACTCAAATTTCAGAATATATCATTGAACAATACGCTGTTGAGATTTGGTCTTAGTGAAAAAGTTGAATTAAGGTTCTATCAGGAGATGGTAAAAGGAAGGTTCGTATCAGACGGTGTAGTCACACAAGATAATCCGGTTAGTTTCGCTCCTACATTTTTTGGGTTGAAGTATAACATTTTAAAAGGTCATCCAAATTGGCCAGATGTAGGGGTTTTAGCGAACATTGGCGGAGGAGTATTTGATAATACTGGTAATGGTCTTCAATCTGAGATTAGATTATTAATTGATGGGAACCTTCCTGGAGAGGTGTCTCTTTCTTCGAATATTGGACTGGCTTTTAGTAACGGATTCGATGATAACTCATCACTTTATACGATTGTAGTTTCTAAAGCTCTAAATTCTAAGTTAGCTGCTTTTGTTGAAGCTTACGGATTCTTTTATAGTATTGGGCCTACTGATCATTCTATGGATGCAGGCTTAACCTATTTGCTAAGTTCAAGTACTCAGATCGACTTTTATGGAGGAACAGGCTTTACTAGCGGTTCTGCTAATGTTTTGGTTGGTTTTGGTTTTAGTAAGAGATTCTTAAAATCAGATGAATGAAGCAAGTCGCTAAGAGAATTATGATGGTCAGACCGGCTCACTTTGGTTTCGATCCATCTACCGCCAAGTCAAACTCATTTCAACATAAAGAAGGTGCTGAAGAACGGCACCAGATTCAAGAACAAGCTATTAATGAATTCAACCAAGCTGTTAATGAACTGAAGGGCAATGATATAGATGTGATCGTTATCGAAGACAGCCAAGAACCTGTCAAACCGAATGCAGTCTTTCCAAATAATTGGGTCTCCTTTCATGAAGGTCGAGTGATCATTTATCCCATGATGGCTGAGAACAGACGTTGGGAGAGAAGAATCGACATCTTTGATCAGCTTTTGGATCTGGGAATTTCAGTAAAGGAGGTTATAGATATTTCTGCTTTCGAGGCAGAAGACAAATACTTGGAGAGTACCGGAAGCGTGGTCATTGATTATGAAAATGACCTGGCTTTCGCTTGTTTATCATCCAGAACCCATAAAGATGTATTAGACCAGCTCTGTAAGATCAATGGATATGAACCTGTGATCTTTGAAGCATTCAATACAGAGGGTGTGCCCATTTATCATACCAATGTGTTGATGTGCATTGCTTCGAAATATGCGGTGATCTGTTTAGAGTCTATTCATATTGATCAGAGAAATGATGTGAGAAGGACATTAGAGGAGACCAGTCACGATGTCATCGAGATCACCATGCAGCAGATGTATTCTTTTGCTGGGAATATGTTGGAAGTTGAAGACGAGTTTGGTCAGTCAAAGTTAGTCATGTCGAGAACTGCTTTTGAAAGCCTATTACCAAGCCAAACACAAAAAATCAAAGAGTTTTCAAAGATCGTTGTTGTGGATATTCCAACCATCGAAAAGTATGG
>CBFIDS010000109.1:0-8997 GCA_965661435.1 Roseivirga sp. | reverse complement strand
CAAGACCAAGTCCAAAAGCTGTAGATACCTTTTTAGATACCGCTAAGAAAGAACACATACCTAAGAAATAGGCAAATACCATGTTCTCTATAAAAATCGACTTAATACCTAAGTTTAATAAATCCATGATTGCCTAAATTTATTGTTCTACGTAACCGGTCTTGGACCTTTGTACCCAAATGATAAAACCTAAAACGATGAATGCTCCTACCGGAGAAACCATCAATCCATTGGTCGCAAAGTTTTCAATTCCCATGGCTTCGAACACTGGATAACCAAAAACGTTTCCTGATCCCCAAATCTCTCTGAAAAAAGCTACTGCTAGGATAATCCAGGAGTAACCTAAACCTGAGCCTAATCCATCTAATACTGAATCATATGGCTTATTACCTAAGGCAAATGCCTCAAGTCTACCCATTACAATACAATTGGTAATGATCAGTCCAATGAAAACCGAAAGTGTCTTATACATATCGAACGCATAAGCTTTCAACACTTCATTAACCAAGGTTACCAATGTTGCTACTACTGCCAATTGAACGATGATACGAACACGAGTAGGAATAGCGTTTCTCATTAATGAAATGATCAAGTTTGAAAAGATCAAAACAAAGATCACTGATAACGCCATTACAAGCGTAGGTTTCATCTGAGTGGTAACAGCCAATGCTGAACAAATACCTAAAACCTGTACGGTAATTGGGTTGTCATCATTCAGAGGATCCGTTACAAATTTCTTTCTCCTCTTTGATAATAGCCCTTCTTTCTCTTTGATTGGGGCTTCTGCAGTTTCAGTACTCATTATTTATTACTGTTTAGAGGTTTCTACATTCATTGACATTGCCTGATTCCTTACGTTCTTATCAAAATAGCTCTGATAGTAACTTAAGTAATTTTGAAGCATCGCATTAACACCATTTGCTGTTAGAGTAGCTCCTGCCATTCCATCCACCTTATGTGGCCCTAATGCAGTTTCAGGTGTATTCTCACCTTTCACCATCGTAACAGAGATCAACTCTCCTTGATTATTGTAGATCTCCTTTCCTTGGTACCTAGCCTGAACATCATCCGAGGTAATTCTTGCTCCAAGGCCTGGAGTTTCACCACGGTGATCAAAGCTAACACCTTGAATAGTTTCCAGATCAGGAGCCAATGCTACGAAACCCCAAATGGCATCCCATAATCCAGCTCCAAAAGTTGGAAGGATATACGACTCGTTACCATCTGCCGTATACTTGAATATTGGAAATAATCTCTCTTCTGCTGGTTTCTTGTAGTTTTTCTCAATTTCTACATTCTCGGCTACTACAGGATTTCCATCAGCATCAGCTTCCACAATATTACCTTGATAGTCGGTTACAGTAGAATTGATCACTTGGCTATATCTTTCAAGTATAGCTTCAGGCTCCATATCTGCCAATCTTTCCTTTTCGGTAGGAATAGCTCCTAGAATTTGCTTTTTGGTGTCTAGGTCTACTGCTTTTTTCTGAGCAGGCCCTAGTACTTGTGAAACACCAGATAATAGTCCACCTAACACAATGGTTAGGATAACTGAAAATATGATGATGTATGAATTAGACTGTTGCACGTGCTAACCTCCTTTTCTTGTTTGCTTGAACTACATAAAAATCGATAAGTGGAGCAAATACGTTCATGAAAAGAACGGCCAACATAATTCCTTCAGGATATGCTGGGTTCACCACTCTAATTATTATTGTGAGTACTCCTATAAGAGCACCATATATCCATTTTCCGGTTTCGGTCTGAGAAGCTGATACCGGGTCTGTTGCCATAAATACTGCTCCAAAAGCGAAGCCTCCCATTACCCAATGATATTGAGGTGCCAAATTCATGAATTCATTTGCGCCAGCGATATTGAACAAAGCTCCCATTGCAAAGGCACCTGCAAAGGCACTCACAATGATCTTCCAACTTCCAACTCCTGTAGCTATTAGGATCAGCGCACCTAGAAGAGCCATCAAAGTAGAGGTCTCTCCTATAGAACCTGGAATTCCTCCAATCAGCATATTTTCAAAACTGAAGAAACTAAAGTCTCCAAAGGGTGAGGCCAATCCGCTATTTACGGTAGACAAACCATCCGTTACTGCTTGACCCGTATTTGATGAGTCATAGGCTACTGATAGTGCCGTTGCACCACTGTAGGCATCAACGGGTTGCTTATCTGCAAGTTGTGTCCAAACCTCTCCTGAGATTTGAGATGGATACGCGAAGTACAAGAAAGCTCTGGCGGTCATGGCCACGTTCAGGATATTCATTCCAGTACCCCCAAAGATCTCTTTACCCACTAGAACACCAAAAACAGTAGCCAAAGCCACTTGCCATAATGGGATTGTAGGTGGAACGATCAGTGGAATCAACATTCCAGTTACTAAGAACCCTTCGTTGATGGGGTGCTTTCTTATAATTCCGATTGTTACTTCGACCAAACCACCTGCTGCATAAGAAACTAACACGATAGGAAGTACCCACCTCGCTCCGAACAAAAGATTATCTACTGAAAAGAAAGCTGTTGCCTCTCCTACTGCAATATGATGCTGATATCCTACATTGAAAATTCCCCAAAGTAGACATGGGATCATAGCGATCACCACAGTCATCATCATTCTCTTCAAATCTATCGCATCACGAACCTGAACACCCTTTTTGCTGGTTGTTAAGGCCGGTTTGAATAAGAAGGTCTCATTCGCTTCCCATAATGGATAAAGTTTCTCAAACTTGCCACCTTTTTCAAATAGTGGTCTTTGTTTTTCTAATAAGTCGTGTAAAAACTTCATGGCTTATCCGTTTTGCAATAGTTCAAGTCCATCTCTAACAATATGTTGTATGTCATGTTTAGACACATCAATAAACTCGCACAAAGCAAGGTCTTCTTCTATTACTTCAAATATTCCTAGGGCTTCCATATTATCATAATCTTCAGCCATGATAGCTTTGATCAGATATGTTGGATAAATATCCATTGGTGTCACCTGCTCGAATGTACCTGTTTGTACAAATGCCCTTGCTTCTCCGTTAGTATTTGAGTCTAGAGCGTATTCTTTATTCTTACCATTCAAGAAGGAGAATAGTCCCCAAGCTCTATGGAAGCTTAATCTTTCTTTTTGTGGTTTGATCCACCCTAAGAATTCTGGCTGATCTCCTTCAGGGATCACCGTTAATAAATTGTCATAGAATCCTAGGTAGCCATCCTTATCGATCTTCTCTCCTGTCAAAACATTACCTGAGATAAATCGAACGTGGTCTTGCTTAAGATTACCATCAACCAATTTATTGATGCTTGCTCCTATAAAGGTCTTATAATATTGAGGTTCCTGAACTTCAGAACCAGCAACTGCAACCAATTTAGAGGCATCATAGATTCCTTTACTGAAAAGCTTTCCAATTTGAGCCACACCGTAAGGTGATACAGTCCAAACAATATCACCTTTAGCAATTGGATCTATATGATGAATTTGAACCCCAACATTACCAGAAGGGTGAGGTCCGCTAAATTTATTATCCTGAATACCATCAATATTGGAGAAGATAGCAGATACCTCTCCGTTGAGGTCATGATTTAGGTGAATTGGCCCTTGAGTAAATTTCTTTAAGATTTCGATCCCCGTTTTAAAAGCTTCGCCATCCTCTTTTAAAGTAAAGGCGATGTCGGCTGCTAATGGATGAGAATCGAATGCAGAAATGAAGATTGATTTTGGAGTATCTGCTTCATTGGCCACAATTCCGTAAGGTCTTTGAATCAAATGCCCCCAAACACCACCTTTGGTCATTTGGGCAGTAGCATCCTCTCTTGAAAGACTTTGGAGGTCTGAAACACTATACGTTTGAAATTGCTCGAATTCAATTTCTTTATCGGCCAAGATCTTTATCTCTAAGAGTTTTCTCTTGGCTCCCCTTTTTACTTCGACAATTTCACCACTTACCGGAGAACAAAACATCACATTTCCCTGCATTTTGTCATAAAGAACAGGAGATCCAGCCTTCACATTATCACCCTCTTTTACCAAGAGTTTTGGGCGTTTCATACCTACAAAGTCAGTAGGTTTGATTGCAAATGTTTCCGAAGGAGGAGTAGTCGCGATTTTCTTTTGCGCTTTACCCGCTAGGTTGATGTCAAAGCCCTTTTTAAGCTTTACGATTTTAGACATACTTTCTTGTATTGCGAATCACTGATTGATCAAAATCGAGGCAAAAATAACACTTTTGCACTCAAAAAAAAGGACACATTGCCCCTTTTCGTGGCGCAATTTAGTCCAAAAAACTTGCTATTGAAATGGTGAACTAATTTTATATTTCAACTGTTTGTTGGAAATGATTTTTTATGTGTTGAGACACGTTCTTCATTAACCACATTGGAGTCGAAGTTGCACCGCAAATACCCACATGGTCATTGGGTTGTATCCAATCGAAGTTCACCTCAGATTCGTTTTCTACAAAGTAGCTTCTTTCATTTTCATTTTTACAAACGGTATATAAAGCCTTACCATTTGAACTTTTCTTTCCACTAACAAAGATGATCACATCGACTTCTGAAGAAAACTTCTGCAATTGCGGTTCTCTGTTCGACACCTGACGACAAATACTATCATTTGCGGAGAAATCTAATTCTTCAAATTCTCCTTTCGCGGCTTGTATCCTTCGCTCGATCTGCTCACGGATTTTATAAAAGCCTTTTGTGCTTTTAGTGGTTTGAGAAAAAAGAGTTACTGGCTTACTGAAATCTATTTTATCCAAGTCAGATTCCTCCATTACAATGATGGCCTCATTATTAGTCTGACCTGTCAGACCGATCACCTCTGCGTGACCCATTTTACCATAGATAACGATCTGACCATCCGCTTTCTTCATTTTGTCATGTGCTAATTTTACCCTGTTTTGAAGTTTCAAAACTACTGGACATGACGCATCTACTAGCTCTATATTATTTTTGAGCGCAAGTTCGTAGGTTTCTGGAGGTTCACCATGCGCTCTGATCAAGACCTTAGAATCGGTGATCTCCTTTAACTGGTCACGATCAATGATCTTTAGGCCCTTTTCGTTCAGCCTTTTGACTTCCATGCTATTATGCACAATATCACCTAGGCAATAAAGAGGACCTTCTTGCATTTCGTCCTCAGCCATTTGTATGGCGAACTCAACGCCAAAACAATACCCTGAATTCTGATCTATCGTAACTTGCATTGCTTCTCTATCCTTCCTCTAAACGTTGCTTGGCTAAAACTAATACTTTTTCAACTTGCTCTTCAAACTTTAAATTTGAAGTATCTATTTCAATGGCATCTTCCACCTTGATCAAAGGACTTTCCTCCCTTGAAGAATCGATTCGATCTCTTTCCTTCAAATTCTCAATGATCTCATTCAGAGCCACAAACTGCCCCTTCTGCTCCAATTCTTGCTGCCTTCTTTCTGCCCTCACTTTCGTTGAGGCTGTCATAAATACTTTCAATTCGGCATCAGGAAAAACAACGGAGCCGATATCGCGTCCATCCATTACTACCCCTCTGTGTTTGCCCATCTCACGTTGCTGAGCCACCATAGCGACTCTCACCGGTTTAATGGAAGCCACTTGACTCACAGACTGGGCAACCCTCATGCTTCTGATCACTTCTTCAACATTCTGTTGATTCAAAAAGGTTTCATTCTTCTTAAAATCAGTGTTATAACGGAAGTCAATTTTTAGGCGGTCTAGGGCCTTATCTACAGCCTCTTGTGAATTGAGATCTACACCTTCATCGAGGAAATACAAAGTAACTGCTCGATACATAGCACCTGTATCGATGAATTTGTATCCAAGTTCCTTAGCAACGGCTTTGGCAGTGCTGCTTTTTCCACAACCTGAGAGGCCATCTATGGCGATGTTGATCTTTCCCATTTTGAAAATTTGAGCAAAGGTAAGCTTCAAATTTCATGTTCTAAAGCTTTTATAAGAACTTGTCTGCAAAGCAAATGAGCATGAAAATATCAGGTCATCTTATTGATATCAGAAACAGAAAAATATTTGATGGAATTCTGACCATTCAAGAAAAGAGGATTATTAAGATTGAAGCATCTGAAGATGTAGAAGATCAATATATCCTTCCTGGATTCATCGATTCGCATGTACATATTGAAAGCTCTATGCTTGTCCCCTCAGAGTTTGCTCGACTAGCAGTGGTTCATGGCACAGTATCCACCGTTTCTGACCCACATGAAATTGGAAATGTTTTAGGCGTTGAAGGAGTTGAATACATGATTGACAATGGAAAACAAGTCAACTTCAAATTCAACTTTGGAGCTCCTTCATGTGTCCCTGCTACTACTTTTGAAACATCAGGTGCTGAAATAACTCCTGAAGAAATTAAATACCTGCTAGAAAAACCTGAAATAAAGTACCTGGCAGAAATGATGAACTGGCCTGGTGTATTGTATAATGATGAGGTAGTGAACCAAAAGCTAGAGATCTCTAAAAATCTGGGCAAACCCATAGATGGTCATGCCCCAGGACTTAGAGGTGATCAATCTGAGGCTTACGTAAAAGCAGGAATTTCAACAGACCATGAGTGCTTCACTGTTGAGGAAGCCAGAGATAAACTGAAGCATGGTATGAAAATAGCCATCAGAGAAGGTTCTGCCGCCAAAAACTTCGAGGCTTTAGTTGAACTTTTTTCGGAAGCACCAGAAATGCTCATGTTCTGTTCCGATGACAAACACCCTGACAACCTAGTTGAAGGACATATTAACCTATTGGTCAAAAGAGCATTGGCTAAAGGTCATGACTTATTCAATGTTCTAACAGCAGCCTGCATTACTCCTATTGATCATTACAATTTAGAGGTTGGTGCGCTTCAACAAGGAGATGCTGCAGATTTTATTGTTGTGAAGGATATTGAGTCTTTCGAAGTTCTTGCTACCTATATCGATGGAAAAAAAGTTGCGAATAAGGGACAGACATTGATTCCTCAAGTCGAGAATAAGATCATCAATCAATTCAAATGTAATCCGATAACAAAAGAAGACATTCAAATTAAGGCTGAAGGAAATCGTGTTCGGGTAATAGAAGCTCTGGATGGACAATTGATCACTAACTGTTTGGAATATGACACACTTACTGACGATCATGGAAATGCCATTTCTGACACCAACCATGATGTGTTAAAAATGGTGGTCCTGAATCGATATAAGAAAGCTGATCCTGCTGTTGCGTTCATTAAAAATTTTAATCTGAAAGAAGGAGCGATCGCTTCTTCAGTGGGTCATGATTCCCATAACATCATTGCGGTTGGGGTCGATGACGAGTCCATTGAGCAAGCGATCAATCTGATTATTCATGAAAAAGGTGGGGTAAGTGCAGTTTCAATCAATCAGGAGCTTGTTCTTCCTTTACCTGTTGCCGGAATTATGTCTCACCAAGATGGATACAAGATCGCTGAGCAATATACAGCTATAGATTTGTTGGCGAAGCAAATGGGCAGCACACTAGATTCACCGTTCATGACCCTATCCTTCATGGCTCTACTGGTAATACCAAAACTTAAACTGAGCGATTTAGGTTTATTTGATGGAAAGAAGTTTCAATTCAAAAACCTATTTAGCTCCTAAGAATCGCAACAATTTAATAATCCTTACATTTATACTTAACTTCTTAGTTACCTTAGGTTTGTTATAGAATTAAAAATTGGCAACAACTTTGAGATAGATAGTTCGTAAATCAGAAATCATGAAAAGAGTACTTACCCTATTACTTACACTTGCACTCATTCAATCGGCTGTGGCGCAAGCTCCGCAATTGAATTTACCAGATGACCCTGAGCTTCGTTCAAAAGCCAGTGAGAAATTTGCGCTATCGGTAGATGCAATGTCTGTAGATAATTATAGAGAAGCTGCCAACTCATTAGGCTGGCTACTTAAAAACGTTCCTGAATTATACGATGGACTGTATATCAATTCATATAAAGCCTATGAAGAGCTAGCTGAAAAATCTACGGATGAGAGTAAAAAGAACATGTACCTCGACTCCATGATCATCAGTTACAACCTCAAAGAAGATATATATGAGCTAACTGATCGTGAAAAAAACAATAGAGCTTATCGATACTATAAATATTGGAAAGCAAACAAGGAAAAAATGTCTGAGGCTATTGAGGCTTACGAATCGGCATACGAAAATCATGATGATGTCATCAACAATAATATAGTATCGTACATGGACATTATTAGGAGAGCCAAAGCTTATGGCGAACCTCTTTCTAATGATGATGTCTTTAATGTATATACTGAAATTTTATCAGTGATCGATCTTAAAGAAAGCCAAGGAGAAGATGCTGAGAAGATGGAGAAATATAGAGAAACCGTTAATAGTTTATTAACCATGACCATGGGCGATGATCTCGATTGTGAATTCATCAATAATAACATTGCACCAGGATTAGACAAGGGTGATGATCCTAAATTAGCCAAAAAGGTATTTGGTCTATTATTGAATCAGCAGTGTTCAGATAGTCCTTATTTCATTAAGGCGGCAGAAATGATTCAAAAATCTGAACCAACCGAAGGTGTTGCAAAAGTGATTGCCCAAAGAGCCTTCTCTAATAAAGAGTATGATAAGGCCATAGAATATTACAGACAAGCCATTGAACTTTCTACAGATCCGGAGAAAAAGGCAGGACTTCTTATTGACTTAACCTCAGTGCATATTTCTAAAGGTGCTAAAGCGGAAGCTAGAGAAGTAGCTCTAGAAGCTGCTGAGATTCATAAGCCAAGCGAATCGCAGGCTTTAACTTTGATCGCTAATATGTATATGAATAGCTTCGATGAGTGCTCTAAGAAACAAAGTCAAATCGATGACAGAGCTATTTTCATGGCAGCTTATGACCTCTATCAAAAGGCTGGTAACACTGAATTGATGAAAGAAGCTAAGGCACAGTTCCCAACAGTCTCAGATGTTTTTACCGCAAACAAAAAAGAAGGAGAAACTATCAGAGTTGGCTGCTGGATCAATGT
>CBFIDS010000108.1:0-7915 GCA_965661435.1 Roseivirga sp. | reverse complement strand
TGATTATAGTCAGCCATTACCGTTCAACCGATTGTCTTTCCTTAGGCCAGCAAAATTAGTGTTTTTCAATGCTTAGAAAATGGTTTTGAGGAATAATACGGGAAACCTATACAAAGGAAGTCGTATAGGTACTATGAATTAGGGATGTAATAATTTCACTTAGCCTGATAAATCGATTAAGAGCGTATTTTTAAAAAACACCTTATATATTTAGAGAATAATTCTGTCTTATGTTCGGACTGTTCAAAAAAAAAACCAAGGAGCCAACCCTCCCGAAATTACTAGACATCAACGGCAACCCTATCGTAGAGGGCTCTGTAGTACGATCACTTCGTTACGAATTAGGTGAATGCGTTGTTGAGCTTGAAGGCTTAGAGTATTTTTACGTTTCAAAGAAATCTGGGCAGCGTGTCAGCTATGCTAAAATGGTGGATGCCATTACTGAAAACCAGAAAGTTCTTTTGGCAGGAGGAGAATAGAATTGCCCCTCAGGTATTAGTTCAGTCTATAGCTCAACCCAAAACTCAAACTATTTGTACTGAGTTTATTCATTTCATACTCATCACCAAGAGGCACGGACAAGATATTATTCTCATAGACTGCGGATAAAGTACTTCTAAATTTATAAGAAAGTTCGATTTCTAAACTTTCGATAATCATATAAGCTAACCCTATACCCAATTGACCTTCTAGAAAATTCTGTTTGTTGACAGAATTAGGCTCAGATAAACCATAATTATGAACTATGCCTAGCTCAAAGAAAGGTTTAAATTTTTTTTCATGGTTTCTGTAGCCTAGGAGTAATGGTACTGTCAAAAAGCGTTGCTGTCTTAATTCTGGCTGCATAATAATTGAAAGGCAGTTGATGCAATAAAAGGATGAATTATAATCTTTATTGGTGAAATGTATTCCCGTTTTTAATTCCCAGTTTGATGTTTTTGTAAAAGTTAAATTGACTCCAATTGTATAGTTATATTCATTCCGTAAAATACTCGAGCCTGGGAGACCGTTGCTATTTGATAAATAAGATTCGCCACTAATATGATCTTCGCTGAATTCTACACCTATTAATACATTTGTACTCTGAGCGATTAGACTAATTGAAATTAATAAGAAAATTAGGCTTAGAAAGTGAGTTCTCATCATGAGGTGGTTTTACCTTAATGACACTTTACAACTTCAAAGGGTTGGAATAAAAGGTGAATTAAAAATAATTTAGTTTCTTCTCTAACGTTTCAAGAATCCTTCGTTAACTATGTGTAAATCCATTTAGCCATGAAGAATATAGCATTCATATTAATGAGTTTATTTGTATTGAATTTTTCTGCACAAGGTCAGATTTTTAAGAAGGCCAAAGACATACTTGGAGGCAGTGCTTCTTTCTCGAAAGAAGATGCCGCTAATGCATTAAAACAAGCCCTAGAACAAGGGACAGTTAAGGGAGTAGATGTTATTTCACAAGTAGATGGTTATTATAAGAATCCACAAGTAAAAATCCCTTTTCCTCCTGAGGCTAAAAATGTTGAGAACAAGTTGAGGTCCTTAGGATTGGGAAATCAAGTGGATCAGGCAGTTGAATCATTAAATAGAGCTGCGGAAGATGCTGCATCTGAGGCAAAGGATATTTTTGTTTCAGCCATTAAATCATTAACTATTCAAGACGCCATCAATATTGTCAAAGGTGATAAGGATGCTGCTACTCAGTTTCTAGAAAGAGAAACCACTTCAGAGCTTGAGTCAAAGTTTAGCCCAATAATAGATGCTAGTTTGAAAAAGGTTGATGCCACAAAATATTGGAGTGATGTGATGGGAACTTACAACAAAATCCCTCTGGTTAAAAAGGTTGAAACCGATCTGACTGCTTATGTTACAAAAAGAGCTATTGATGGTCTATTTGTAATGATCGCTAAAGAAGAGTTGAATATTCGACAGAATCCAGGTGCCAGAACAACGGAATTACTTAAAAAAGTGTTTAAGTAAGCTTTGATCAAAAAACTGAAAGGCCAACTCAAATAGGGTTGGCCTTTTCTATTTTATCGATTATTTGTTTGGCTTTGGAGTAGTTCTTAAGTGGAGTTCGATCAATTGATGGCACTTGGGGAATTGCGCAAGAGGATTTTCGACTAAATTTGTGGTTGATATCACAACATTTTCTCTGTTAGATAAAAGTGAAATTATAATTGGTGATAAAATTCCATAGAACGACAATACCTATTGCTATGAGTTTTGCCCAATAGAAGTTCATTCCCCTCTTATTGATCAACAAATAAATAATCAAAGTATTTATACCTAATCCAATCAAGGCGAAGCTCAGGTACTTTGAATATTGTAGCAATTCATCAGGGCTTTTGTCTTCAAATGTCCAGAATTTATTAAAGAAGAAATTACTTGTGGCGGCACAAAGAAATCCTATTCCATTGGCCAAATATTTGTTAAACTTGATCTTCTCTTTACCTAAAAAAGTAAGTCCATAATCAATAGCTAGGCCTGTTAATCCCACTAAACAAAACCGAATAAATTTGAACCAAAGGTCTAACAATGTTGGATTTCTTTTTTACAAATATGTTCAAGAATTCTAATAAGCAAAAAAGCTTTATTTTTATCGCCCAAAGAGCCCTTAATGATCAAAGAGTTTTTCAATTACAAAAAGCACCCTTTTAGAGTATTTCTCATCACATGGTTTGTACTCTGTGGTGTATTTAATGCTTTAATAGAGGTGAATGGAGAAGAGGCTTATTATTGGCTCTTTTCTGAGTTTCCTGCTTGGGGCTATTTAGACCACCCTCCAATGGTTGCTTTTGTAACGGCCCCTTTCTATTGGCTTTTTCCCAATGCCTTTGGTCTAAGACTAGGGATGTTGATTGTAAGTATTTTAACTTTAATTATCATCAAAAAGACACTCTTAACAAAGGATGATAATTTGCTTATCTGGTTAATTTTAGGCTCTATTATGGCTCATGCAGGGGCCTATCATGTTAAGACAGATGTCCCTTTGCTGTTTTTTGTGGCTCTTTTCTTTTATTACTATAAAAGATACTTAGAGTCTGATAATGTTAAAACTGTTTTCCTTTTGGCTTTATCGATTGCCGGAATCATGCTGAGCAAACATCACGGGTTTCTCATGGTCATTTTTACTGTGGCATCAAATCCTAATTTGTTTCTTAGAAAGTCATTTTGGTTGACAATACTTTTTACTACCCTTTTGATGATCCCGCATACTTTATGGCAGTTTCAGAATGAGTTTGCTACCATCAAATTCCATTTGTATAACAGGATAGATATGGGATTTAGTTGGGATACAATCGCCTATTATATAGGTATTCAACCAATCGTTTTTGGGCCGTTGGTAGGGGTGATGTTGATCGGAGGAACAATTCTCAATAGAAATAGGTCTGATTTTAGAAGAGCACTTAGGTTTTGTGTGGTAGGCGTGCTGTTATTCTTCTTGATCTCAACATTTAAGGTGGAATTTCATAAACATTGGACCAGTATTCTTTTTATTCCATTCATTCTTCTGGGCCATGAGTATATAACTCAAAATGTTAAATGGCGATTATGGGCAAAGCGTTTAATGATCATTTCTATGTTTATCATTATTCCAGCCAAAATTTATCTGGCCTATGATTTTTTACCGCAATCATGGACTCAAGGTTGGGACGTGATTCATGGTTGGAATTCTTGGGCAGAGGAGATAGAAGAACTTAGTGGCGGCTTACCAATTATATTCAATAACCATTATGAGAGAGCTTCCAGATATGCTTATTTAACAGGTGACATTGTACATTGCTACAACACGGTAGATTATAGACCTACACATCACGATTTACTTACTTTAGAAGAAGACCTTCAAGGTAAAACGGTTTTTCAGATCAATAGGTATAGAGACACCACGCATTACAATTCTTATAATACCCAAATAGGTAAAGGAATTCATTATAGAATACTTGAAGATTTTAGGAGTTTCAGAAAAGTATGGGTTGAACTTTTGAATGATGAGGTGCTTGAAGAATTGAACAATGGGCCAATTCAAGCCCAATTTGAACTTTCTAATAAATATGATCACGATGTTGACTTTTCTGAACTAATGGGGCGTTCAGTTAAACTGAAGATCTATTATTTGAGAGGCTTAGAAATTATTGGTGAACAAACAATAGCTGAACTGGATCAATTAATAGCTGAAGGAGAGGTGCTCAATTTAGATGCTATGATTGAAATCCCAGATTTAGAGGCAGGTTCACACGACCTGAGATTTGCAATAGAAGTTGAAGGAATAGAGCCCCCAATTAATTCTAAGAAGTACAAAATAGAACTAGAATAGGTCTTTATCCTTTTGTTTTGGATGGCCGTCTTTGTCAAAAAAGTTGCTGAGTTTTAATTCAATGACTCCAAAAATAATTAGGAATCCCAGTGTCATTAGGCCGCATACGACTAGGACTACAGTTTCTGAATTATCAATAATCGAGAATAGAAAAATATGGATAAGGGTTGCAATTAGACCAAACCATAATAATCCTTTGGTTGCAAGCTTATTGGCGAAAGCCCAAGTTTGATCAGACTTCATTGAAGCTGGAGTTCTATACCCCATCCAACGATTTGGGCTGTCTGTATCTACCAAAAGCATAAGCATGCCGGGTAGTACATTACAAGCCCCAATAAGTAAATGTACCCATATGTCTGTTCTCATATCTAAGTAGTGAAAAGGTCAAAGATTGTGGTTAAGGTTCTTGATCTTCCAATTTTGTACATCTCAGTATATCCACATTGTGTACAACTCACGGTGGCAAACTTTCTATTTTGAAGATCGAAAATTTTAGACCAACCTGAGCCTGTGGTTGAGATCGAATCTGTTTCAAAACTTCTGTTATTACATTTTGGGCATTTCCAATTTCTATGTTCCATTATTATTCTTTATTGGTAATCTGTCTGCCTCCTTCAAGGCCTTATTTATGATCCATTCCATTTGTCCATTTGTACTACGAAACTCATCCGCTGCCCATTTTTCAACAGCCGATAAGAGTTCGGGGTCTAACCTCAGTACAAAGGGTTTTTTCTTAGGCATAATTAATACTTTTCCTTTCCAAGAACTAAGTAGAGGTCACCAAGGGATGTAGTTATTCTCCACCCTGACATGGCCAATTCATTCAGTCGTTTCTCAAACTTTTCCACCTTTTCAAAAGGTCCTTTATGAATGATCTTATACTGCATATTCTAATGATTTAATGTTCCAGTATTTACTACAGGTGAAGCTGATTTGTCTGAACAAAGTACTACCATTAGGTTACTAACCATAGCTGCCTTCTTATCCTCATCAAGATCAACGATCTGTTTTTTATTCAGTTCTTCAAGAGCCGATTCAACCATGCCCACAGCGCCTTCAACAATTTTATATCTAGCGGCAACTATAGCTGTGGCTTGTTGTCTTTGTAACATCGCACTGGCGATCTCTTCCGCATAGGCTAAATAACCAATTCTTGCTTCCATTACTTTGATCCCTGCAATTGCCAACCTTTCTGACAATTCTGCTTCTAAATCCGTGTTTACCTCCTCCATTCCAGAACGAAGTGTTATCTCGCTATCATCTTCAAAATTATCGTAAGCAAAAGTGTTTGCTAATTTTCTTACAGCTGCATCAGACTGCACTCTGACAAAATGGGAGTAATCATTTACCTCAAAAGCGGCCTTGTAAGTTTCCTCTACTTGCCAAACAAGGATGACAGAAATGAGGATAGGGTTACCTAGTTTGTCATTTACCTTGACTCTTTCGCTGTCGAAATTATGCGCCCTTAGTGATATTTTCTTTTTGCTATAAAATGGATTTACCCAAAAGAAACCATTCTTTTTTACCGTTCCTCTGTAATCTCCAAAGAATATCAATACCCTAGATTGATTAGGTTGAACAACAAAAAATCCCGGTAGCATAAAAATGAATAAGAGGAATAAAAATCCGAAGTATGGATTTCTTAAAAAGATCAATCCAAACAGTCCACCAAAAAATATAAGTAAGGTGATGGCTAAAACTCCGAATCCGGAGCGAGGCTTAAAGAGTTTTTCGTTTTTCATAATGTGAATTTAAAAAGATATTAAAATGATATCAATATAAATTACATTAAAAGTTCCGAGATGGTTTCAGTTTCCACCAAAATATTTTCCTCTGTTCTTGCGAACACCGTATCTTCAAGCATGGATTTGAACATTAGCCGTCCTACACTTTTACTCGATATTAGTAAGGTAAAGGCAAACCTGAATAACATGATGAATAAGGCTCAATCGAATAAAGTTGAGTTAATTCCGCATTTTAAAACACATCAGTCTGAAGAGATAGGTGAGTTTTACCGAGAAGTAGGCGTTGAGAAGATCACGGTATCTTCTGTTAAAATGGCTGAGTTCTTTGCAGAGGCAGGGTGGAATGATATCACTATCGCTTTTCCTTTCAATACCCTTGAGATAGACGCTGTTAATTCAATGCTGAATGATGGAGTGAATTTGACACTTTTGATTTCGGATCCAGAAACTTATAATTCTCTTAAGGGTAAGTTCGTGTCTATGGTACAGGTCATGATTGAAATAGACACTGGTTACGGTCGGTCTGGAATTTCTTCAAGGGCAGTAGAGTCTATCCTAGGGTTAGCCGAGAAGATTCACGAAGACTCTCATTTGAAGCTATATGGTTTATATGCTCATCCTGGCAATACCTATCATGCTGATTCAATAGAAGAAATTCACCAAATATGGTCTCTCAGTATTGAAGAACTTAACATCTTAAGGGATGAATTAAATGCCATAAACCCTGAATTGAAGATTAGGATCGGTGATACACCGGGCTGTAGTGTCGTTCAGAACATGGCTGGTGTAGATGAAATAGGTCCAGGAAACTTTATTTTCTATGATCTAGTAATGAATTATTTAGGTGTTTGTAACGAAGATGAAATTGCGGTTGCAGTTGCTTGTCCTGTTGTTGCCAAGTATGCTGAACGAAGTGAAATTGTGATCCATGGAGGAGCCGTTCATTTTTCTAAGGACCATCTTTTTGATAAAGAGGAGAATAAATTCTTTGGCGAAATGGTAATTCTTAAAGACGGAGGTTGGTCTTCTATCATTCCTAACGCCCAGCTAAGATCACTTTCTCAAGAGCATGGAATAGTAAGTCTAGATGATGAAGTTTTTAATGAAGTGAAAATAGGAGATGTAATTGGGTTTTTACCCATTCACTCTTGTCTTACAGCCAACCTGATGAAGAGCTATAGATCATTAGAGGGCAGAACCTACAATCATCTCGAAAACCTCAAGTAGGCTGCAACTATTCTGGTTTTGAGTGCGTCTTTCTGCTAAAGGTCAAACTCAAACCAATTACTATGTTAAAAAATTATCTAAAGATTGCTGTCCGCAGTCTGTTCAAAGACAAGTTCTTTTCATTCCTTAACATCTCTGGTCTTGCAATAGGTATAGCCTGTTGTTTGCTCATTATGACTTATGTCAACTACGAATTGAGCTATGATAAACACTTCAAAAATCAAGAGAATATCTATAGGGTAGTTATTGAGGGTAGTTACAATGGGAGAGACTTTAAGGGAGCCCAAAACCCTGCGCCTTCAGGCCCAACTTTCAGAGACCAAATTCCTCAAGTAGAAGAAAGGCTAAGGTTTAGAAACGCTGGTTCTTGGATCGTGAATTATGAGGATAAGGTGTTCACCGAAGATAGAGTTGTTTTCGCAGATGAAACCTTTTTCGATGTTTTTCAACTGAAGATGGTCAAAGGAAATCCTCAAGAGGCACTTCTAAGGAAGAATCAGATGGTCATTAGTGAAAGTATGGCCAAAAAATACTTTGGTAATGAAGATCCTCTTCAGAAAACTTTGAAGATGGACAACGATGCTGATTATATGGTGACTGGAGTGTATGAAGACGTTCCAGGTAA
>CBFIDS010000107.1:0-6423 GCA_965661435.1 Roseivirga sp. | reverse complement strand
GTGGTTCTCGATCTCATGATCCATGACATCGATGTGATCTTAAAAGCAGTTGGTTCTAAAGTAGAAAAGATCTCTGCTAGTGGTGTCAATGTTGTAGCAGATACACCTGATATCGCTAATGCCCGGTTGGAGTTTGAGAATGGTTGTGTAGCCAACCTGACAACGAGCCGTATAGCCGTTAAAAACATGCGCAAATCAAGATTTTTCCAACGAGATGCTTATATATCCGTAGATTTTCTTGAAAAGAAATCAGAAATAGTGAGGATGCAGAATGCAAAAGGGAACGAAGGCCCCTTTTCTATGGTTTTAGATCTAGGTGAAGACAAAGGGAAAAAGGAGATCATATTCGAAAACCCAAAGGTTCATCCAACCAATGCAATTCGTGAAGAGCTATTTACTTTTCATCAAGCAATTATTAATGATGAACAGCCGATTGTAACCATAGAAGATGGCTATGAAGCCTTGAAAGTGGCACATCAAATATTAGAACAAATTGAAAACAACCTGAAGAAAATAGGTGAATAAGCCTATTCAGGATAGAAAGTATTAAAAAGAAGTTATGGATAACAGAAAATTATTGCCCATTATCATTATATCCGTTGTAGCGATTATTGTCGTTTTCGGATTATCATCAAGTATATTTTATACCATTCAGGCCAATGAAAGAGCTGTGCTCTTTAAGAAATTCTCTGGCGGTCTGGACAAGGAGAACGTAATACAACCCGGTTTTCATGTCAAGGCTCCTTGGAATGACCTGATCACCTTTGATGTTGCAGAAACCAAGGTTGAGGAAAACATGGATGTGTTGGACAAAAATGGTCTGAGTATCTCAGTTGATGTTTCGGTCAGGTTTTACCCAAGATTCGACAGGATAGGTTACATCTACGAAAGATTTAGATTAAGCTATATTAACACGCTAGTTATTCCGGAAGTGAGATCTACTGTACGCCAAGTAATGGGTCGCTTTACTGCAGAAGAAATTTATTCAACGAAAAGAGCTGAAGTGGAAACTGCGATTAGAACTGAAACTGCGGATGTCCTTGGAAACGACACCAATAATGTAACAATGACAGCCCTTCTGATCAGATCGATCAATCTTCCAGATAAGATCAAACAAGCCATTGAGAGTAAATTACAGCAAGAGCAAGAAGCGCTAGCTTATCAATTCCGTTTAGATAAGGAAAAGAGTGAAGCAGAAAGAAAGCGTATTGCCGCAGAAGGTGAATCTCAAGCCAATAAGATCATCAATAACAGTTTAACCCCTGCGCTTCTTAAAATGAGAGGTATTGAAGCTACATTGAAATTAGCAGAATCTCCAAACAGTAAAGTTGTAATTGTTGGTTCTGGAGAAGACGGTTTACCGTTGATTTTAGGCGGAAATAATTAAAATTTCAATCTCTGAAAACAAGAATTTCATTTCAGGATTTAATAAAGTAAATTCGCAACCATTTAAGAATCACGAAAAGCTAATAGAGACTAAAAAAGATGTCAAACACAGCAGAAATCAGCATTGAGGGCAATAAATTTGAATTGCCAGTTATTGAAGGAACAGAACTAGAAAAGGCCATCGATATTTCAAAACTTAGAAGTCAAAGTGGTGTGATCACGATTGACCCAGGCTTCAAGAATACCGGTTCAACAAAAAGTGCAATCACTTTCTTGGATGGAGAAAAAGGAATTCTAAGATATAGAGGCTATTCTATTGAAGATCTTGCCGAAAAATCGAATTTCCTAGAAGTGGCTTATCTTTTAATCTATGGTGAATTACCTGATCAAGCCACCTACGATTCATTTGTTTCTGACATCACCAACCATACTTTAGTCCATGAAGATGTGAAGAAGATCTTAGAGGGCTTCCCTTCTACTGCTCATCCAATGGGTGTTTTATCTTCTTTGGTTTGTGCTCAAACAGCCTTCTATCCTGAATCATTAGATCCGAATAGATCTTCAGATGAAGTAGATATGAGTATCATCAGACTGATCGCGAAAATGCCCACCTTCGCAGCGTGGTCTTACAAGAATCAGATCGGCCATCCTGTGAACTATCCGGACAACAATCTTAACTACACTGCAAACTTCTTAAAAATGATGTTTGCAACCCCAGCAGAGGAGTTTAATGTGGATCCTGTGGTTGCAGATGCATTGAATAAATTATTGATCTTACATGCTGATCACGAGCAAAACTGCTCTGCCTCTACCGTCAGAATAGTGGGCTCATCTCATGCCAGTATGTATGCATCGATCTCTGCGGGAATCAATGCGCTTTGGGGGCCATTACACGGTGGTGCTAACCAAGCGGTGATCGAGATGCTCGAGAACATCCGTAAAGACGGTGGAGATACTAAGAAGTGGATGGCGAAAGCAAAAGACAAGGATGATCCATTTAGATTAATGGGCTTTGGACATAGAGTCTACAAAAACTTCGATCCACGAGCTAAGATCATTAAAAAAGCAGCAGATGATGTACTTGAGAAATTGGGTGTCACTGATCCTGTTTTAGATATTGCTAAAGGTCTTGAAGAAGAAGCATTGAGAGATCAATACTTCGTAGATAGAAAACTTTATCCTAACGTTGACTTCTATTCTGGTATTATTTATAGAGCATTGGGTATTCCTACAGATATGTTCACTGTTATGTTCGCCATGGGTAGACTACCCGGATGGATCGCCCAATGGAAAGAAATGAGAGAGAACAAAGAACCAATCGGAAGACCAAGACAAGTTTACACAGGTTATAACCATAGACCTTATTCGGATCTATCTTCTAGATAATTCTTCGAAAATGAAACATAAAAAACCCTTCAGTTGAAGGGTTTTTTATGAACTCTTCTGTGGTTTACTGATTATCATTTCCAAAATAGATGGTCAATAAGGCATCTGGGGTATCGTAAACCAATGGAGCACCGGGATCTTTGTAACTACCACCGACTAATCCTTGGACGTAATATGGAATATTATTCACAGGAGGTGTACCGCTAGGTATCCCTAATCCTGCATGGGCATAACCCCAGCTATGGGTGAGCTCGTGCAAAATTAATGCTTCAGTATTATGAACTGCTCCAGGTGTTCCAGGACCAAACATTACATTTTCTACCTTAAGTTTTAAACCTTGAACACCCCAAGCAATGTATGATTGACGATCAGAAATGAAGAATTTGAACTGGTAATGCCCATCTTCCATCGCTTTATTCGCATCTCTCCTGAACTCTTCATAATTATTCGGATAGGGAATGCTTGGTGGATTACCTTGAAAAGCTCTGTCTAGTAAACCAATATTATCATTGAATGCTTGTTTAAACCGCTCAGAATTCACCACAAATACAAATCGACCAAACATTTTGATGAATTGTCTTTTAGTTTGTTGAGACCAAAATGTCATCTGTGTATCTTGAAAAACACCCGCATCTGGATCTGTAGGTAAAGCAAACATTGAGTTTAAACTTGGTAAATTCTTGAATATCTTATTATCGTCATTTAAAAATGAAACGACATCGTCAAAATGTTTATCTAACAAATAGTCAGCATCCTTGGGTTCTATTCCGTAATTAAGGAGTTGTTCTTTGAATGAAAAGGTGGTTGCTGTCACCGTAACCATATCTGGTTCGCTGTCTTCTTGTCCATCATTAACAATTAGTGCGATCACATACACTCCATCTAGATCAGGAGTAAATTGAGGATTCGGAATGTTTTCATCTGAGAGTGAAACAGTGCTACCAGCTGGTAAATTTACAAAATGCCATGTATATGAAATATTATCGCCATCGGCATCAAAACTTTGACCACCATATAACTCAACCATATCACCAGTATGAACATCTACATCTATACCTGCATTAGCTATAGGTTTAGCATTACTAGTTTCTTCTATAGCAAGAACGGTTACTGTCGCAGGTTCACTTGTTAGATTACCATCACTTACAGTTAGCGAGAAAACATAATCACCTCCGAACGTTGGCGTAAACTTAGGATGAGAAGTATTTTGATCACTTAAAGAAATATTCGATCCTGAAGGTTGGGAAGTAACGGACCAGTTAAAAACTAACGCATCATCATTCGCATCGGAACTCTTAGAACCATCGAGAATCACTTCGGAATTTACAATTACGGATAAATTTTCTCCTGCATTAGCATTTGGTGCCACATTACCCTTGGCTGAATTAATCGTTACAGTGGAAGGCTCACTTGAACTTTCATCATCGCTTACAACTAATTGGATAACATATGCACCTACTAAGTCTGGAGTGAATTTTGGATGAGAAGTATTGTTCTTAGATAATTTCGCACTACTCCCATCAGGCTTGCTTTGAAAGACCCATTCATATTCGATCGTGTTTTTATCTCGATCATAACTTTTTGAACCGTCAAGTCTTACAACGGCACCTACTTCTACATTCTTGTTAGGACCTGCATTGGCAATAGGTACTTGATTAGGTTCGTCTGGAATGACCTCAGGAGAATCGCTATTAGAACAACCATTAATGAACAATACCAAAAAAAATATTACGAAAAACTTTAAGTTATTGGTCATGGTAAAATCAATTTAAAAAAATCTGGAGGAGCCTGAACGAAATTTACTAGTTCGTTTTTTACTTGTCGGAATCACATAATTGAGCAGGAATTCATTGGCTGCACGACCAAAAGCAGATGCATCATTGTTGAGGAAGTCTGCAGCATATCCTAATCTAAATCGATCGATCTGCCATTCGAACATAGCCGAAACAGAACTATTAGGTCTCACGCCTATACCGAGATAAACTTGTTCTTTATAGATCACCGAAGCATTCAGATCAATTTGAATGGGAGAACCTTCTGCCACTCTAATATTTGTATAGGGCTTTAGCTTAAAGTCAGCACTCAGATCAAATACATAGCCGGCTAACAAGTAATATACTCTATCTCTTACAAAATTAAGATCGCTACTAAATTCTGATGAATATGTATTCCTTGTCAAATTTGGAACACTTAAACCCACATAATAATTATCTGAATAGTAATAAGCTCCTGCTCCAAAATTAATTCCGAAGTCGTTAAAAGTATTGACACTAAATTCTGGATCAAAAATATTACCCAGATCAACATCAGCATAATCAGCTCTAAAAGTGGAAAACGATGTCCTTGCACCAAAACTTAGTTTACTATTCTCAAACTCTAGTTCGTAAGCATAAACAAAACCTAATTCATTTTGCCTAGACACACCGATTTCATCATTGAAGAATGTGACCCCTAACCCCATGTTACCATTATTCAAAGGCATGTGCCCTGAAAAAATATGCGTTTGAGGAGCTCCAGCAATATCATTCCATTGTATCCTAGACATCGCTGTTAAACTCAAAGCGTCATGTGTTCCTGCCACCCCTGGATTTAAGGCGACTTGATTAAACGCGTATTGAGTGAAAAGCGGATCTTGTTGGGCATAGCCGATGTTCAATATTAATCCGAAAGCAAGAATTAAGGTTAATAACTGTTTCATGCGCCTATCTCAAAATTGTGATATAACCCTTTTTAATTGCTGAACCATCGCCAAAATCAATAACATAAAAATAGGTGCCAGTAGGCAATGGTTTACTTCCCACAACTACTCCTGCATTAGCAAACCCTTCAAACACACGACCGGTATTATTATAGTTCACCATTTGAAAGACAAGGTGTCCCCACCTATTATAAACCTTAACTGAATTACCGGGAAATTGATCAATATTATCGATCACCCAAAAATCATTCATACCATCACCGTTGGGTGAAAATCCTTCTACAACTTTAGTGTCTTCTTCTGATTTAGCCACAAAATTGATCTCCACAGTTACTGTAGCCTCTGACGGTGCACAACTGCCATTAGGCTCTATCCTATACCTGAAAGAGTATGTACCATCGGCTAGTGAACTCAGGTCTACGGACCTTGGATTGCTCAAATCAAGTCCAGTATTGGTGTCGTCATACCAGTCTCCACCAGCATCGGGATTACCCTCAAGTGTACCAAATAGATCGATCAACTTGTTAGAATTAAAGTCTCTTGACACTGTAGTGCTGATTCCTGCATTCAATTGCTGAGTAACTGTTACAGTGACTGTTGAGCTCACCGGATTTGTACAAACACCAGTCGGCTGCACCGTGTAGGTGAATATATAATCTCCCGCTGGAAGTCCATCAAAGTTCACACTCGTAGGATCCCCAACTGGGCCTCCGTTTGGATCTGTCCAGTCTCCACCAACATCCGGTGTGCCTTCTAAAGATGCAAATAGGTCGATCAGACCTCCTGAAGCATTACATACCTCAACACTTGTGCTATTCCCTGGATCCGCCCCTTCTTGCACCTCTATATAAAGTCTTGAAGAGCTTATTGCACATCCACCACCTGATGACACATCATATTGGAACTCATAGAAGCCAGCATCAGCTCCTATGAAGCTAATGTTTCTAGGGTCA
>CBFIDS010000106.1:0-8538 GCA_965661435.1 Roseivirga sp. | reverse complement strand
AAGCAGTTACCTCGAACAACTCAGAGGGATATGGATTTATACCCAATTGCTCTAATTCTTCTTTCTCTTGTCTTCTTTGAATTTCCTGTTCACTCAATCCTTGCATGTCGCTTTCAATTTTCGAGGCGCAAAGTTAGTGATTCGATCAGATTTTTTAGAGTGATTCGATCAGAACTAGAACTTATCTTGATGACCTAGTTGCTTTTTGAAGAGTTTTCTTCTCGAAACCTCTTTTCTAACCAAGGTCAATTCCCTAGAACTTTGTCCTTGAACAGATGAATTTTCGTTTGCTCTTCTGATCAAATAAGGAATAGTAGCTTTCAAAGGGCCGTAAGGAACGTATTTGATCACGTTGTAACCTGCATTTGCCAAATTAAAGGAAATATGATCGCTCATTCCGTACAATTGACCAAAGTAGACCCTGTGATCATTATTCTGAAGACCTAAATCTTCCATGACAAGCGTCATTTTGTAATTAGATTCTTCATTGTGAGTTCCTGCAAACAACCCGATCTCATGAATATTCTCTAAGCAATATTTCACCGCAGAATCAAAATCTTTGTCACAAGCCTCTTTGTTAGGTTGAATGGGGTCTTTATATCCCATTTCCTCGGCACGCTTACTTTCTTTTTCCATGTAAGCTCCTCTTACCAATTTGGCTCCCAACCGATACCCATTTTCAACAGCATGATCATGGAGGTTTTTAAGGTTACCGAGCATACTGTGACAATACATCTGAAATGTATAATAGATGAGAGCTTTCTCTCTATTATAGACACTCATCATCTTAAGTGTTAGTTCATCTATTGGTTTCTGAATCCAAGTCTCCTCTGCGTCAATGAACACTGATACATCCTTTTCATAAGCCATTCTGCAGATTCGATCTACTCTTTCAAAAACTCTTTGGTATGCCTCCTCTTCTCCCTGAGTTAATTTTTCTTCAGCATGGATCTTGGCTAAAAGATCGAATGAAGCCAGGCCGGTAATCTTAAAAGCAGAGAATCGGATATAATCCATCTCTCCTGCTCTTTCTATGGTCCGTAATATTTCTTGGGTAGTTTGCTCAAAGCCCTCTTCTGATTTCTCCCCTTCTACTGAGTAATCGAAAATAGCTCCAATACCAAAGGCAGCTAATTCATGTGATGACCTCTGACAACCATCCAGCGTTTCTCCTCCACAAAACAGATTGAAAATAGTCTTTTTTATGATTCGCTTAACGGGTAAATGTATAGCCAATGCAAATTTGGTCAAGGACGTTCCAATTTTGACCAACCAAGGGAATTGCATTGTTGTGAAAATAAAGAGCCTCATTTTCAGAGACTCATCTGTCTGAGCTCTGAAAGCAATTTCTAGCTCATCGAAATCAACAAACTTTTTAAGATCCATAGACGATTTTAAAGTCGGCAAATATAAGAACAAACTAATAGCTTTTTACTTTTGTTAAATTGCCAAATGAAAGTTCTAAAATGAAGATTCATCCAATAAAGGAATGGTATTCTGAATTTCAAAAGCCATTGATCATTTCCGGTCCATGTAGTGTTGAAACGGAAGAACAATTTCGTAAAAGTGTTCTCCCCATCTTGGATGATGTTGATTTTGTGAGAGGTGGGGTTTGGAAGCCCAGAACCCGGCCAGGAAACTTCGAGGGTAATGGAGAAGAAGCATTAAAATGGATGCATGATCTAAGGCAAGAGCATCCTTTCAAGTTTACCATAGAAATTGCGACTCCAGAGCATGTAGAGCTTGCCCAAAAGTATGGTGTGGATCTACTTTGGATCGGTGCAAGAACCACTGTAAACCCATTCAATGTTTCTGAACTTGCTGAAGCATTGAAAGGAAGCCCAACACCAGTTTTAGTCAAAAACCCTATTCATGCTGAACTGTCCTTATGGAAAGGCGCCCTAGAAAGATTTTCAAAAGCCGGAGTCCGAAATTTAGGTGCTATTCATCGTGGCTTTCATACTTATCAAAAAACGAATTATAGAAACCTTCCACTTTGGCAAATACCACTAGACTTAAAAAGTGAATACCCTGATCTTCCATTGATTTGCGATCCAAGTCATATCTCAGGTGACAGAAACATAATCTTAGAGATCTCCCAAAAAGCGCTAGATCTGAATTATGATGGATTAATGATCGAATCTCATTGTGATCCTGTAGATGCATGGAGCGATGCAGATCAACAAATAGAGAGCACACAACTTAAATCCATCCTCGGAAACCTCCTTTTAAGAGATGCTTCGTTCACTAAAGAAAACATCATCAGTCAATTGGAGGTCATAAGAGATCAGATCAATGAAGCTGACCGTGAGCTTTTGGAAGCGATCAACCAAAGGATCAATCTAGTAGAAAAGATCGGTGAGTTTAAAAAAGACAATAACGTGGCTATCTTTCAGCTCAGCCGATGGAAAGAAATTTTTAGATCTAGACAAGAATGGGCTGAGCAACTCAACCTAGATAGCGAATTTACAGTTGAACTCTTGAGACTTTTACACCAACAGTCGGTTAAAAAACAGACTGAAATTTTTAATAAAAAAACTCATACGCTTGAAAAGTCAAATGACTGAAATAGGCCTTTTGGGTCCTGAAAATACATTTCACGACTTAGCACGAAAAAGACACTTTCCCGAAAGTTCCCCGGTCTTTTTTAAGAGCTTCGATAAGATCTTCCGCGCATTAGAAGAAAAGAAAATTGACAATGCCATTATTGCTTTAGAGAACACTCTTGCTGGTAAAGTATTAGATAATGAAGATAGAATCCAGCGTTCTCAATTAACAGTGGTCCAAACTTTCCACTATCAAATAGATCTTTATCTAGCGAGCCGGCAATCAAATAAGCTCATGGGAATCAAAAAAATCTTTTCCCATCCTATGGCAATTAAAGAAACACAGAAGTTCTTTTCTAAATACAGCCATATAAAGTTTATCGCCAGCGGCAGTTCTTCAGGCGCTATTGAAGAAATGAAGAATAGTTTCGACAAGCACTCGGCAGTCATTTGTTCAAAAGAAGCCAGCATGAATGAACAGCTAATTATTATTGCTGAAAGCATACAAGATGAAGATCAGAACTTTACAAAATTTGCCTTGGTAAAAGCTTAGCGCAGTCAATTACTAATTTTTCAATCTTTTTACTTCCTTTTAAAATATAAGTTGAATATGTTTAGCGCATGAAAACAATGTTCGCGGCTTACTTTTATTTCTTTTACTTTAACGAATGCTAAAGTGAACCGCTGCTAAGTAGAAAAAAGAAACTTTACATAGAGGCCCGGTTCACACGAACCGGGCCTTTTTTATTTTAAGATTATGGATATCATAGACATTAAAGATTGGGGTTTAGGCCTTTCGGATCATACACTGATCGCTGGGCCATGTAGCGCAGAAAGTCCAGAGCAGATAGAAACTATTGCTAAAGGATTAAAAGGTAGCCAGGTAAACCTGTTTAGAGCAGGCGTTTGGAAACCCAGAACAAGACCAGGATCTTTTGAAGGTATCGGATCTGAAGCCCTAGAATGGCTGAAAATTGCTAGAAACATACTTAATGTTCCTGTAACTGTTGAGGTTGCCAATGCTGGCCATGTTGAAGCGGCTTTGAAAGCTGGAGTTGAAGTACTTTGGATCGGTGCGCGTACAACTGTCAATCCATTCTCTGTTCAGGAAGTTTGCGATGCCTTAAAAGGAGTTGATATCCCTGTAATGGTTAAAAACCCCATCAACCCAGATCTTCAACTTTGGATTGGAGCCATTGAAAGACTAAATAAAGTCGGCATTAAAAAAGTGGCCGGTATCCATAGAGGGTTTTCCGATCCTTATGAGAAGCGCTACAGAAACAAGCCGGAATGGAGTATGCCCATTCACTTGAAAAGGTTAATTCCAGGCTTGAGTGTTATTTGTGACCCAAGCCACATTGCAGGGACAAGAGAGATCATTGCCTCTGTCAGTCAAAGAGCAATCAACTTCGGATTAGATGGATTGATGATTGAAACACACCACGATCCTGACCAAGCATGGAGCGATGCAAAGCAGCAGATCACTCCTGAAACATTGAAGATCATTTATGGAAGCCTTAACTTCAGAGAAACCATTGATGAGCATCCTGAAGCACTTACCGAACTTGAGCAACTCAGACAAAAAATCGACCTTCTTGATGGTCAGCTAATAGAATTGTTATCAGACAGATTTCAGATCATAAAGCAAGTGGGCGAATATAAGCGTGAACACAACTTAGCCGTTTTTCAGCCAGGTCGTTGGCAAGATGTAATGGACTCAAGAATAAAGTCAGGTACCAAGAGAGGCATGACAGAGAAGTTCATGAAGAGTCTACTTTTCTCTATTCACGAAGAATCGGTTAAAAAACAAGAAGCACAACTCAAGGAGGTTAAATCCTCCGTAAATGTATGAGCATTCAAATTGACGATATAAACGAAAGTCTCAAGGAATTCTTCTCAAAGAATACTTATTCCAAAGTGGCAGTTTTAGTTGACGAAAACACCAAGGAATGCTGCTTGCCCATTATTCAAGAAAACCTACCCGAACATGTGGTCATTGAGATTGAATCTGGAGAGCTGAATAAAAACTTAGCGACATGCGAAAAGATCTGGACAGCCTTAACCGATCATGCATTTAACCGTCAATCGCTTTTAGTTAACCTAGGTGGTGGAGTGATTGGTGATATGGGTGGATTCTGTGCTGTTTCCTACAAACGAGGAATCGACTTTATTAATATCCCTACAACGCTTCTAGCCTCTGTTGATGCCAATATTGGTGGGAAACTGGGTGTAGATTTCAAAGGATTGAAAAACCATCTAGGCTTTTTCCAAGACCCAAATGAGGTATTTATTGATTCTCGTTTTCTACAGACCCTTCCCAATAGAGAATTAAGGTCTGGATTCGCAGAAGTAATAAAGCATGGACTGATCGCTGACAAAAATTACTTTGAAGAAGTAACCAAAGACGGTCTCAACCAAAAGAATTGGAATGCTGTAATTGCACATAGCGTTCAGATCAAAAACGAAGTTGTTAAGCAAGACCCAAAAGAAAAGGGACTCCGGAAGATCTTAAACTTTGGACATAGCATTGGACATGCCATAGAGAGCTTTTACCTCGAAAGTGAGAATAGATTATTACATGGAGAAGCCATTGCCATAGGCATGATCTGTGAAGCTTATTTGTCATCTAAACTTTTAGGATTATCGGACCAAGAATTGACTCAGATTACTGAGAAGATTTTGAAAATTTATCCTGACCTTAGTATCAACAAAAGTGATTTCACCTCTATAATTAGTCTTATGTATCAAGACAAAAAGAACGTTAATAACTTCTTAAATCATTCTCTTATTTACGAGATTGGCAGAGCAGGATATGATGTTGCTATAGACGAAAAAGATGTGATGGATTCATTGTTCTACTTTCTAAAACAATAGACCCGAATTGGAACGCAAGCTACTCCCCCATTGTCCTAGTCTAAGATCGGTAGACATTCAGCTTGAAGCCTCGAAAAGTGAGAGCAATAGAGCACTGATCATAAATGCCATTTCCGGCAATAGATCTTCGCTCCAGAATTTATCTAATGCGAGAGATACGCAAACGATGCTAAAGCTACTACTCACTTCCGAAGAAGAAACATTAGATGTGCTGGATGCTGGAACTACCATGCGCTTTTTAACTGCATATTCAATTCTTGGCGATAAGACTAAAATTTTGACAGGGACCCCAAGAATGCAGGAACGCCCTATCGAGATCCTTGTCAAATCTTTGAAAGAAGTTGGAGCTAAAATAAAATACCTAAATAAGGAAGGTTATCCCCCTCTCAGGATAAAACCGCTCTTAAAGCAGAAAAAAAACAGCATCAGTATTCAAGGAGATGTAAGTAGTCAATTCATATCAGCTCTTTTAATGATCGCCCCTGCATTACCGCAGGGTTTATTTTTGAAGCTAAAAGGAAAAGTTGGTAGCCAACCCTATATCCAGATGACCTTGGATATGATGAAGTTATTTGGAGTTCATGCGGTTTGGACCAATGATACCATCGAAATTGAACCTCAAGCCTATCAAGAATATCCTTATGTAGTAGAGTCAGATTGGTCAGGGGCTAGCTATTGGTACAGCTTTGTGGCTTTAGCAGATGAGGCCAAGGTCAAGCTACTAGGCTTGCGCCAGAAATCACTCCAAGGAGATATTGCGATAGTAAGGATCATGAATCAATTAGGTGTGATGAGCACCTTTGAAAAGGATGGAGTTGTACTTCAAAAAATACCACACCAGAAACAATTTGAATTCGATTTTTCCGACTGCCCAGATCTGGCACAAACAGTTGCTGTGGTTTGTGGAATCAAAGGAATTGATGCTCAGTTTACTGGCTTAGAAAGTCTGAGGATCAAGGAAACTGACAGAATCAAAGCCTTGAAAAAGGAATTGAAAAAATTTAAGATCAAGCTGAAAGAAGTCGAAAATGGTGTCTATCAGATCAAATCAAAGTTTGAAGCTACTTCAGAGCCTATTGAAATAGAAACCTATGAAGACCACAGAATGGCCATGGCCTTTGCCCCTATTTTAACACAACAATCTATTATTATTAATGATCCTGATGTAGTGAATAAGTCTTACCCTAGTTTTTGGGAGCATGTGGACTCAGTAAGAGCTACTTAAGATAGGTCAGCTAGATTACTTTTTGAAAATTGAATCAATTCGGCTTGAGCCATGTTAAACACTCATTGAATAAAAGTTATGGCTAAAAAGAAAAAGCTCCAAAATATATCTACCAAAGAAGTTTTCAGAAGAATCATATACCCGAAGCGCGGAATGCTTCTATTAGGCTTAGTGCTCATACTCTTCAGAAGTGCTGCAACCATCATTCCCCCAAAGGCTACACAGTATCTGATTGATGATGTGGTCGTAAAAGGAGATACTAACGAACTAAAGCTGATCGTTGGGCTGATCGTTCTAGCCATAATTATTCAGGCCGTAACTTCATTCACACTTACCAGGTTACTTAGCGTCCAGGCACAAAAGCTGATCGCTTCTTTAAGGGTTCAAGTGCAGAAGAAAATATTATCTCTTCCTATCAACTTTTTCGATAGTCAAAAATCTGGGGCATTGGTTTCCAGAATAATGACGGATGTGGAAGGCGTTAGGAATTTAGTAGGAACTGGTTTTGTACAATTGATCGGTGGATCTATTACTGCCGTGGCAGTACTTATCATATTGATCAATACCAATGCTAAGCTTACCGCATTGATCGTATTACCCATTATACTCTTCGGTGTTATCGCCATGAAAGCATTCGGAGTCTTACGTCCTGAGTTTAGAAGACGAGGAAAGCTTAATGCAGAAGTTACTGGTAGATTGACTGAAACTTTGAATGGCGTTAGGGTCATCAAAGGATTTGGTGCTGAAAAACAGGAGATCAAGATCTTTGAAAAAGGAGTCGATGACCTGTACAAAGTAGTTAAGAAAACGCTAACCGCTACCGCCTTTGTCTCTAGTTCGGCTACCTTCTTATTGGCCGGTGTCGCTAGCACGAGTATTCTAGGACTTGGTGGTTATTACATCATTGAAGGGTCAATGACGGCTGGTGAGCTATTCGCATTCATTGGGTTGTTGGCTGTTGTGGTTGCTCCTGTTTTACAGATGTCTAACATTGGAAGTCAGATCACTGAAGCTTTTGCCGGACTGGATAGAACAGAAGAGATCATGCTCACCCCTTCAGAGGAAGATGATGAAGCAAGAGTGATCAAGCTTGATAAAATTCATGGTGATGTGAAATTCGACAATGTCTCTTTTGCTTATGAAGAGAATAATGATGTGGTCAAAGGCATTGACTTTGAGGCGCCAGCAGGATCAATAACTGCCCTTGTTGGCTCATCGGGTTCTGGTAAATCTACAATAGCTGGATTAGTCGCTACCTTCCTTAATCCTCGCGACGGTAAAATCACCGTAGATGGAACTGACCTATCTCAAGTGAAATTGAAGAGCTTTAGAAGTCAGTTAGGTGTCGTTCTTCAAGATGACTTCCTTTTCGAAGGAACTATAAAAGACAACATTCTTTTCCCAAGGCCGGAAGCGACAGAAGAACAATTGGAGGAAGCTGTAAAAGCTGCTTATGTAGATGAATTCACTGATAGATTTGAAAAGGGCTTAGATACCGTTATTGGCGAAAGAGGTGTTAAACTATCTGGTGGTCAAAGACAGCGTATAGCCATCGCCAGAGCCGTTTTAGCCGATCCAAGAATTCTCATCCTTGATGAAGCTACTTCTAATTTAGATACAGAAAGTGAATCTTACATTCAACAAAGCTTGAATGAGCTGATGAAGGGGAGAACTACTTTCGTTATCGCTCACAGATTGAGTACCATCAAGAAAGCAGATCAAATCTTAGTTATAGAAAAAGGGCAGATCGCTGAAAGAGGCAATCATGATCAATTGATCAAGAAAGAAGGTAGATACTATGAATTGTATACCTATCAGGCAAGGATATAATTTTTATCTTGAGCTATGAAAGCTTCAATCTTCATCACACTTTTTTTTATAAGTACACTTCTC
>CBFIDS010000105.1:0-13809 GCA_965661435.1 Roseivirga sp. | reverse complement strand
TAAATGCCGATCCCTCGCAGTAAACGTTGTCTAAAATAAGGCCCTAGCCCCTTTTAAACTTTAAAGAACTTACCGTTGTAAGCCCTCCTATTTTTCCCTTTCGCTTCTCCCTAGCCCCGAAAGCGGATGCAAAGGTAGGGATTATTTTTTATTACCTACAAAAGAATTTTAAAATTTATCTAAACTTCTTTTTTTAGCCTTTCAATTGTTCTCCATTTCATTCAAACGGGATGCAAATGTACTTAGCCTTTCTGAAATAGAACAAGCTTTTAGAAGAAATTTTATAAGAATTTTCTAACCATCTGAAGGTCAGATTTTAGCCCCTTTTGGCTTCTTGTATAATGGAACCGTACTACATGGTTCGCCATACATAATTGACTTAGCATAGGGAGTTAATAACCTTGTTATTTCAACATAAGCAGAATCTGGAACAGGTAAGTCTCCGCAACCTTTAACTACTACGGGCTTATCATTATAAGTTTCCCAATTAATTTTGGACAATGCGTCCTTGTAAAGCGCAAACTCCAAAACTTCCTTACTCCCAAAAACAACCATGTTACAGTATTTCTCCAATTTGGTTGTGAGCAACATATAGGCCCAAGTAGGCACTATAGCATCAGCAGAACATGTTAGCGCAACATTCTTACCTTCATAATCAGACCAACCTTCGTTTTTAATGTACTCTCTAAAATCCTTCTCTCTAAGGATTAAGCCTTGATATAATTGATCAGCGATATCTAATTCAACTCGTTCACCAGTATGGTAAAACTCCTCTAAGTCTAAGGTAATTAGCGGACTCTTAGCTACTCTGTTCACAATAGCATCTTCACTCATAATAGCTTTTTCGGTTTAGTAGTTTGAAATGCTTTTAAATACTGAGGCTCGAAATAGGCCAAATCTGAAAATTCAGCTTTTTGATGTTTCAATTCTGCCAATTGACAGATTGCCCAAGCAGAGGGTGTCACATCCAATATGAATTTAGCACTCTTATTACTTGCCAATTCAACAAACTTATTGGACCCGTCACCAAAAAAGAACACGGAATTCTTGTAAAGAGTTTCTTCAAACGAAGAATCATCGAGGATCATTGGTTGAGGCTCTAATTCCTCTTTCATACTACTCGTATATAGCGCTGTATAAACCTCCATTCTGCGTGCATCTATCATTGGTGCATATAAAGCATTAGAATCCTCAGTCATTCTAGCTACCTCAAATGCCATGGCCTTCAAGGTACTCACGGTAATTAGAGGGAGACCTAAACCATAACAAAGTCCTTTCGCTGTAGAAGTACCAATCCTTAATCCAGTATAGGACCCCGGCCCTTCAGAAAGCGCAATAGCACCTAGGTCTTGAAATGAAATTGACGCTTCATTCATTAATTCTTGAATAAGCAAGGTCAGCTCATTGGCATGTGACCTTTCAGAATAAAGCTTCTTATCAACCACAATTTTACCATCCAACGTAATAGCCGCTGAACAGACCGTAGTAGCTGTTTCTATACCAAGGATATACGCCATTAGAATAGTTGAATGAGTTTGTCAATAATGACAATTAGCACAAAGACCACAAATATATAGCTGATTGTTTTACCAGACATTTTTCTAGCAACAATTACCCCTAAAGGGGAGGCTAGAACAACCCCCAATGATAATGTGAGTGCTAATGGCCAAACGATGTAACCTGTTGTCTGCTCACCAAAGTTTCTATCAGCAAATAAATTCATTACGGTAAGGACAGCTGAAGTAATAAGAATGACACCTAAGGAAATAGATTTGGCTTTCTGCATTGTCATATGTAGCCCCGTATTGAGTATGGGTATTATCACAGTCCCGCCTCCTAAGCCAGACAAGGCTGCCACTGCACCAGATCCACTTCCTACTAACATATTACTCCAGAATGTAGACTTTTTTTCATCATTCATTTTACGAGTAATTTTGACCTGTGACAAAGTTCTCCATACAATGAATAGCATAAGGAAGATCACAACGACATTGAACTCAATTTCTTTGTAGTAAGGTGTGTTGACATAGAACTGAAGTAAAAGCAAGCTTACAATTGATCCGCTAATTGCAATTGGAATCACTTGTTTCCAATAAACCTCTCCTTTTTTAAGTAGCGCTAAATTACCAGAGAGTGCCGCGAACATGGTTCCGAAAATGGAATTAGCAATAGTAAGTTGAACTATTTCTTCTTGAGGAAAACCCAAATGATTTAACAAATAGGGCAGAATGAAAATATACATGATACCTCCACCAATCCCGATGAGGCCTGCAAGAAACCCACCTGCGAGACCCATTAAAAACAAGAGGAAGTATAGCATTATTGACCAGCTAGAGTTGTGTTGTATAAGATCTGATCATTGAGTACTTCTATTGCTTTTGAAAGATCCTTATCTCTTTCAAAAGCGACCCTAATTTGACCAGGTTCTAAGTACTGTCTCACAACTAGTTCTTCCTTGATCAAATGCTGAATTTCTTCTTTATGGTCTTCAATCTCCGTTAACAAGTCCTTGTTTACTTTACTTTCTAATTGATTGATCTCATTAATGATCGACTCAAGCGCCCCCAGTTCTTCAGCTTCAATTTTCAAAGCTTCTATTTCTTCTTTAAGAGGTGATTGAACTTCAACATCTCTTTGGGATACCCAATTCTTAAAAGCGCTGAATAGTGAGTCAGAAACTTGATAAGATGCTATGTCATCAATTCCCCCTAAATGGTTTGAAAATTCATTAGCAAACTTGAATATATGATCATCTCTAAGTAACCCTATGGCGACAGATGAGAGTCGCTGGCTACTCACCATAAAGTCTGGATCGACACCTCCTCCATCATAAACTTCTCTCCCGTTATTAGTGTAAAAAGCCGTCTTTAACGAATCTGCTATTTTCCCAACTGAACCATCAGCATTCCTGCTCCCATAATCTATAGCTTGAATACATCTCCCACTAGATGTGTAATACTTAGCTATAGTAACCTTCATCTGAGAATTGTAAGAAAGCGGCATAGTTCTTTGAACCAAGCCTTTACCATATGACTTTCTTCCTACCAAAACTCCGCGATCATAATCCTGTATAACTCCAGCGACTATTTCTGAAGCGGAAGCACTAGAACTATTAATGAGGACCGCCAATGGAATGTCTACATCTGTTGATGCATTTAGGGTTTTATAGGTGGCATTCATTTCTTCCAACTTGCCCTTTGTTGTTACAACTAGCTCTCCTTTATCTATAAAAATGTTTGAGATATTAACCGCCTCATTCAGTAAGCCCCCTCCGTTATCTCTTAAGTCAAGAATAACCTTTGAAGCACCTTCTTTCTTAAGATCTCTAAGGGCATTTTTTACTTCCTTTCCTGCGTCTGCTCGAAAACCAGTTAATTTGATGTAACCTACATCTTGAGTGACCATTCCTGAGAAAGGAACATTTGGTAATTCAATTCTTTCAAACTCTACTTCAATGTCTTTTTGTCCTTCTCCAACACGATCTATGGTAATATTAATTGAAGATGCAGCCTGGCCTTTAAGGTACTGACTGGCCTTATCGTAATCATTATTGACATCTATACCATCTATAGCTGTAATGACATCCCCTCTCTTCAAACCTGCCTTCTCTGCAGGATATCCTTTATTTGGCAATAAGATGGTCACCTTACCGCCATCTCTTTCACCGATCACTGCTCCAATTCCACCAAATTGACCTGTGTTCTCAGTACGAACATCTTCAATCTGATCTTCAGAATAATAAACTGTATAGGGATCTAAAGAACCCAGCATAGCATCCATGCCCGTCCTCATTAAGGTATTTGGATTTAGGTCATCTACATAATTAGCATTGACCTCCTTGTACATCGTGGCGAAGATATCGAGGTTCTTAAGTATTTCGAAGTATTTATCGTTCTGTCGGACAGTTGCGGCACTCAATAGAATTAGCAAAACTACGCCAACAGCTAAAATCTTTTTCATATTCACAGGGTCTCAGCAATAGAACGGAAGATAATGGTTCATGTTTTTGAATTAAAAACATTTAAGACCAATGGTAATGAATAAGATTAAAAATCGGAAACCTCAAGACTGATAAGCTTCTCGAGTGACTTTTTAACCCTTCGATGAATAAGGTCTTTATTCTGTTTTTTATCAGGGGTATAAATGAAGGCTAAGAGATAATTTCGATCATGAATGATCTGCTTATTCAGGCGATAAGCTTCCTTCATTTGTCTTTTAAGCCTATTTCTAGAAACTGCGGTTTTGAACTTCCGCTTAGGGACAGTAAATAAAACCTGCGTATTCTCTAGGTCGGCTCTATATAAATAGATGACTTTATAAGGGTATAAATAAAAATAGGAGCCTTCGCTAAAAAGCTCCTCTGTTATTTTTTTACCATGCAGTCTTTCCGTTTTTGGAAAAGTATAAGTCTTATTCTGTTGAACTGCCACGAGGTTCAATTTAGTAAACCTCCGCTCAAATATTAGGCTTTATGTCTTCTTTCGTCTGACACTGTCAATTTATGACGACCTTTAGCTCTTCTGCTTGCCAATACTCTTCTACCGGCAGGACTAGCCATTTTAGCTCTGAATCCGTGCTTATTTCTTCTCTTTCTCTGCGAAGGTTGGAATGTTCTTTTCATTGTTATATCGCTTCTTATTGCAAAAGGACTGCAAAGATAAGAGTCTTTTTTCTAATAGACAATTCTGACCAACTAATATGTAGTAATAATTTCCTTTTAGCATAAAAAACGTCCTCAATCTAACGCAGATCAAATATCATTGATTGAACTTACATCATAGTTTACTTTTTCATGTTGAACATATCAGCTTCTTTTTAATAGATTAGGATCCAGAAGATACCAATTTATGATTCGTTACCACATCTCATACCTAATTCCAGAAACTCAATTTATTCAAATAGAGGCACAGTTTCCTTCTAAAGGATTAAATGAGATAGATATCAAGATCCCTGCATGGAGACCCGGAAGATATCAAGTTCAAAATTTCGCTAAGCGTATAAAAGGCTTTAAGGTTCTCAACGAAAAGGGTGATCTCCTAAGGTTCAAAAAAACGTCAAAATCAAGTTGGCAAGTAGAAAGTAATAATGTAGATCAAATTACTGTCTGCTATGAATATCATGCCGCCATCATGGATGCTGGAAACAGTTGGCTAGATGATGAGCAACTTTATCTGAACTTCATTAATTGTATTGTTTATACAGATCAAATGATCAATGAACCTTTCGAAGTGAAGTTCGATCTGCCTGATGATTATCAAATAGCTTGCGGATTAGATCAGCCAGAAAAACACACACTTGTTTCTCCATCTTTCTATCAGTTGGTAGACAGCCCAATGTTTGCGAGTGCTTCATTAAGACATATTCAATTCAAGAATTCAGGAATTGATTTTCACATTTGGATTCAAGGAGATCTAGATATTAGTGATGGTCAATTAATTGATGACTTCGGCCGATACACCAGTAAGCAGATCGAAGTGATGGAAGGCTTTCCATGTCAAGAATACCACTATCTTTTTCAAGTACTGCCCTACAAGCACTATCACGGGGTTGAACATTGGAATTCTACAGTAATCACTTTAGGACCTCATGAAAGACTTGAAAGTAGAGAAGGATATTTGGATCTTTTAGGTGTCAGTTCGCATGAACTATTTCATACCTGGAATGTGATCAGACTAAGGCCTAAAGAAATGACCCCCTATCGTTTCGAGGGAGAAAATTATCATACGACAGGATTCATTACTGAAGGAATCACCACCTATTATGGCGATTTATTCCTTGCTCGATCTGGAACGATCAGCTTTAATGAATACATGGACGAACTCAATAAGCTCCTTAAAAGACATTATGAAAACGAGGGTAGGAAGAATTATTCATTAGCCGAATCGTCTTATGATCTTTGGCTTGATGGATACGAAAAGGGTATTCCTGGAAGGAAAGTTTCGATATATAACGAAGGAGCACTTGCCGCCTTGATCTTGGATCTTTCTATTCGGCTTAAATGGAAAAATAAAAAATCGTTAGATGATATAATACGCTTGATGTGGAACAGACACGGCAAGGATTTAAGCGGTTATACGAATGAAGATTACCAAAAGGCAGCTGAAGAAGTTTATGAAGGTTCATTGGATAATTATTTCGAACAGATCATTTGTGGCACTCATTCTTATGAGGAGTACCTGGAGAATTTATTTAATGAATTCGGGCTAACATTTTTCAATTGCCCACCTACAAACAAGGAAGAGCTACTGTATGGGTTTAAGCTTCAGGACAATAAAGTCCTTGATATAGCTACTGATGGCCCTGCAGAAGGAAAGTTAATGTTGGGTGATATTATCGAAAAAGAGAGTCTCGAAAAAGTAAAAGAAAATATTCCTAGTGAAAGTGTTTTAACACTCGATATCATGAGACACGGTAGAAAGCTGGTATTCAAACTAAAGAGCTCTCCCCTTGAACACTTCAGTATTTATCAAGTCAAACACCGAGAGTCTAATTCATTGCAAAAAGGTTGGTTAGAAAAGTGTATTCAATAAAAAAGGCACCTAAAGGTGCCTTTCTAATTCGCATTATGAAATTTTTAGTTCATTCCGAATTCTGAATCAGCAACTCCAGTATTGATCTTCACCTCTACTGTTGCCTCTACATTACCTAAGCCAGGTAGGCTGAGCATCATTTTAGATGGTACTTTAATACCATTTACCTCTGTATATTCGGTTATTTCATTACCTCCTTGAGCGGTTTGCTCCTTTACCAATAACCCGGTCTCAACATTGAAAAATTGAGTAAAACTGGGTCCGGTAGATGGCTTAACGGTAATCTCATAAGCGTCTTTACCACCAACCTGAGCTATACCTTTAACGGCAAGTTCAAAACCCATTTCTTTATAATAAAGCTCTGGGAAGATAACTGCTTCATTTTTTAGCGCCTCTAATTGTGGGCCTGCAGGAACTTCTTGACTTTGACCTTGTGCACTCATTTTTGCAGCATCATCATTTAATATCAATTCTTGAAGAGTCATTCCACCCATCCCTACAGATTGCTTTAGCATAGAGTTGCCTTTCTGCATATTCACTATGGTAATCTGTTGTCCTTGCATCATGGTTGTAGAAATAGTGGTAATATCTTCAATCTGCTTGATCTTATCAGCACCACCTACTGCTTCAATATAATCTGCCACTACTTTAAACGGATCTACTTCAGATACTGCAGCTTTGGCCGCCTCAACATCTACCTTGTTACCGAATGCATCGTAGTAAGTAATAGGACCGAACTTCTTAAGTTTATCTGCTACCTCATCTCCCTTTCCAACTACAATAATATTGGCAGCCTCTGGACGAATGTATTTCTTAGCAACGTCTAAAAGGTCTTCGCGAGTGATAGCATCTACTCTTTTTAGATATGTGGCATAAAAATCTTCAGGAAGATCATTCAGCTCGGTATTCAAAGCAAAGCTAGCAACAGTACCTCTGCCCTCCAGTGATCTGGCAAAAGAACCTTTAGCAGAGTTTTTCGCAAGCTCTAGTTCTTCTTCTGAAACCAATTCTGAAGCGATCTTATTTAGTTCCAACATGAACTGATTCAGTGCACTATCCGTCACCTCATTTCTAACAGATGCTCCGGCATAGAATGTAGCGCTATTGCGGCTACTTGATATGCTTGAGTTAGCTCCATATGTGTAGCCTTTATCTTCTCTTAGGTTCATGTTAAGTCTTGTTGAAAGACCTCCACCACCTAAAATCTGGTTTAACAAAGACAACTTTAACGCATCTTCAGTACCAGGTTTGTTATCAATAGGATAAGAAATTCCAATGACAGACTGGACAGATGAAGGCCTATCTACAAAAGCAATAGAAGTTTCAGTGACCATTTCTGGATACACGAACTCTTCTTTCTCGAACTCACCCGCTTCCCAATCTCCAAAATGTTCATTTACTAGTCTTTGTGCGTCTCTTTTATTGATATCACCAACAATGACCAAATAAGCAATATTAGGTTTGAAGTATTCTTTATAATGAGCCTTCAAATCATCCATTGTGATATTCTTTACGGTTTCTTCCATAGTGATCTCACCATAAGGATGATCCTTACCGTAATTTACAACCCCTCTCACATTTGCTGCAATAGCATCAGGGCTATCGGCTGTTTGTTTCAATCCTGTCAATGTTTGCTCAATGGCTCTGTCAAATTCATCCTGAGGAAAAGAAGGATTATACAACACATCCGTCATGATGTCTAGTATGTCTTCTTTATACTTTGAAAGTGAAAAGGCAGATACAGAAGAAGAACCAACATTAAGGGATGCGCCCATAAAATCTATCTCTTCATTTAGCACCTCTTTTGATTTTGAGGTTGTTCCTGCCCTCATTACCTGGCTAAAGATTCCTCTATAGCCCGCAATATCACCTTCCGTGATCACTCCTGTATCGAAGCTGAGCGTCCAAGCCAATGTTGGAAGTTTATCATTCTCAACTAGAATGACAGTCAAGCCGTTATCGAGTTTGAATTTTTCGTAATCTCCAATCTCTATTTCCCTTGCCGGTGCTGGCTCAGGCAATTTGGATCTATCTATCTGTGCAGTAGCCGCCAGAGAAAGGCAGCTCAATGCTATTGTCAATAACTTTTTCATTATCTATTTCCTCCTTCCTTCTTAAGCTTCGTTTCCTCAGGCTTTTCTTGTTCTGATTTTGGTCTGTATGTCAGAACTACTTTGTTATCATCAACTAAATATTTGTTGGCAACCCTCATTAGATCTTCTCGGGTTACTTTTCTATACCTTTCAATCTCAGTATTCACTAGATCCGCATTACCAAAATAAACATGATAATTGGCTAAACTCTCAGCAATAGATTGCACAGAACCATAGCCAGAAATAAAATTGGCTTCTATCTGATTCTTTAGCTTCTGGAATTCTCTTTCAGGTACTTTTTCGGTTTTTACTTCTTCGATCAATTTATCTACCTCCATTGCTAGATCTTCAGTAGAATAACCTTGGTTTGGAAGCGCAAAATTGATGAACAATCCACCATCTTCAAGACCTAATGGAATCGCCTGTACTCCGAGAGCCATGGCTTTTTCGTCTACTAGAACTTTTTGGAATCTAGAGCTCTGTCCACCTGATAACAATTGCGTTAAGAATTGTAGTGCGTAATAATCTTCTGTTCCTTGAGCCGGCATTCTATAACCTTGAAGCACAGCTGGGACCTGTATATTATCAAAAACAGTAGCCTCAACAGTTTCATCCAATTCAGGAGCTACAATTTTAGGTCGAGGAATGGATTTTGTTCCTCTTTTTATCTCTCCAAAATATGCTTCGACTAATTGCTTTACCTCTTTGATCTCAATATCACCAGCAATAGAAAGTGTTGCATTATTTGGAACGTAGAATGTTTCATAGAAATCTACAAAATCCTCTTCTGAGGCTGCATCAATATCCTCGAAACTACCTATGGGTGTCCATTCATAGTTCGTACCCTGATAAGCTCTTTTAAGCATTTCTTCCAGAATGGATCCATAAGGTTGGTTATCAACTCTCAATCTTTTTTCTTCCTTCACTACCTCTTTCTGTGTGGCGATTCCTGTTGAATCGATCACAGCATGAAGCATCCTTTCTGACTCCATATATAAACCAAGCTCTAACTGATTAGAAGGAAGTGTTTGGTAATAGAATGTTCTATCATTAGATGTATTTGCGTTGAGGGTTCCTCCCGCTTTTTGAATTATGTTGAAATATTCTCCTCTTTCTATATTTGGAGAACCTTCAAACATCAAGTGCTCAAAAAAGTGAGCAAATCCGGTTCTGCCCGGAGGTTCATTCTTCGACCCTACATGATAGAGGACCGAAACAGTGACGATCGGTGTGCTATTGTCTTGGTGCAAAATCACATGCAATCCGTTATCCAGATCGTACTCTTCAAATTCTATATTTTGCGCATTCACTAAAGTGATAGCTATACAAAACATTAGAATCAAACTAATTTTCCTTGTCATATTGCTATTTTTAATTTTCACTAAGTTAAGTAACTATGCTTTTTTAAACATGAAAAATCTCAAATGTTTAGTGGAAAGGGATGGAGATAAACGGACTATACTCCTGCTGTTATTTCAGTTCTCTTAAGAGTTTCTGAACATCATGAGTTTTCAGTCTAGGCCCAAATTGAGATACAACTTTAGAGCTCGCCAAGCTGGCTAACTTACCCGCAGCCGCCATAGACATTCCGTTGGTAATTCCATACAGGAATGCTCCAGCGAACATATCTCCAGCTCCATTGGTATCTACCGCTTTTACTGAATAGGGTTCAATATCAATGAAGGTATCACCATCATAAATAATAGCTCCATTTTTACCTTGTGTGATCGCGAATTGCTTCGCTTCTTTCTTAAGCGCCTCACGTGCATCTAATATGTTATCTGTACCCGTAAAGGACATGGCTTCCTCTTCGTTACAGAAAAGTAAGTCAACAGATGCACCTATAACATCTTCAAATTGTGATTTGAATCCAGCTACGATAGAAGGGTCAGAAAGTGTTATTGAAGTCTTAACACCATTGTCTTCTGCTATCTTCTTAGCCAATTTCATGGCCTCTACACCTGCAACTGAAGGTGTTAAATATCCTTCTAAATATAGATAAGACGAATCTTTGATGGCGGGTTCATCAACTTCTTTCACTGATAAATCAGTTGTTGCCCCAAGAAATGTATTCATAGTTCTATCAGCATCTGGTGTAATCATCACCAGACATTTACCTGTTATTCCCTCATCTCTAGCCTTATCATCGAGGTTGGTGTCTACTCCCGCTTCATTCATGTCTTTGAGATAGAAATCACCGAACTCATCACTAGATACTTTGCAAGAATAGAATGAACTACCTCCGAATTGACTCACTGCTATTACTGAGTTAGCAGCAGAACCACCTGATTTTTTAACTAAGTCTTTTTGATTGATCGCATTGATGAGTCTGAATTGAGTATCCTCATCGACCAATGTCATAAGTCCTTTCTTCACTTTATGATCATATAAAAACTGATCATTCACCTTAAACTCAAGATCTACTAAAGCATTTCCTAAACCGTATACATCGTATTTCTTTCTCATAGCTTATTGTATAATTGGAGCCCTTTTAAACTCCTTAGTCTCATCAAATAATTTTCTGTAGGTAATGTGTGTTTTAAAAATATTTCCACCGATCTGCTCTACAACCCTCATCATTTTTGGGTTGAAGTCACCGATCCAGTTCATCTCCAGATCATTGTACTGAAAACCCTTTTTCCAAGCCATTTTAGTATATGACACGACCAAGGCGCCTTCAACTCCCTTTTTCTGATGTTCAGGCACCACACCAAACACAATTCCGAGGGCTTTTTTACAAGCACCCGTCTTTAATAGGTATAGGAATTTCAGCTTACTCCAAAGATTCCATTGTCCACCTAAGTGTTTGTAGAGTTGATTGAGCTCTGGAATGGAAATAAAGAAGGCTATAGGTTCACCTTTATAAAAAGCAAACCACACCAAACGCACATCGGCAATTGGTTTTAATGTTTTGAAGGTATTAGCAGCCTGAAACTTGCTCATTTCCTTAACTCCACTGTGCCCAGCCCATGCCTTGTTATAAACAGTCCGGAAATATTCGTGAGATTGGTCAAATTCTTTTTTGGTGATGTGCCTGAATTCAAAATCAGGATCAGTCAAGGTCTTCTCAGCCTTTTTATAAAACTTATCATCTAAATCTACTTCGGAGCCCATTGGACGCTGATAAGTGTATTGCTGGAAATATTCTTTGAATCCGTAATCCTCAAATAATTCCTTATAGTAAGGAAAGTTGTAAGGCATCTGATAATTAGGCTCATGGAACCCATCTACCAAAAGTCCCCACCAATTATTTCTGTCTCCAAAGTTGATTGGTCCATCCATGGCCTCCATGCCCAAATCTTCCAACCATGCTTTTGCTATATCGAAGAGTTTAAAGGCTGCTTCTTGATCGTTGATACATTCAAAGAATCCTACACCACCTGTTGGTTGTTCTTGTGCTTCAGAAACTTTTTTAATGTAAAAGGCAGCTATTCTGCCAATGACCTCACCCTTTTCATTCTGAAGAATCCATCGGATGGCATCGCCTTGTCGGTAATTCTTGTTTTTGGCGGGATCGAAGATCGCTTTGATGTCTTTATCAAGTGGGCGCACCCAGTTTTCTTCTGACTTGTACAGTCGAACTGGCAGTAATAAAAATTGCTTTTCTGTTGACTTATCTTTGACTTCTACCAGCTTCATCTTCGAGGGAGTCAAAAATAAAGACTTATACCTAATGAAAAAATATGAAGCGAATGTTTTGTGCGATTCTTAAAATCATTTTAGGCCTTTAGCCCTATCCGGATAGTCTGTAATGATACCATCAACGCCCCATTCAACTAGTTTTTCCATGCGTTTTCTATCATTCACAGTCCATGGAACTACTTTCATACCCTTTTCATGACATTCATCAACACCATTTTTACTGAGTAATAAATGATTAGGACTATATACCTCTGGAATAAAGCCAAGTTCTTCCAAAATAGCTTCAATACCTCTCCTATTCTCTATAAGGGCGACTAGTGATACTTCTGGATAACTTTGGTTAAAATATTTGAGTACTCTAAAATCGAAAGACTGAATTGTATACCTGAAGGTGGGTAGCTTTTCTTTCAGTAAACCATGAACGATGTCAGAGAAAACATCGAACGAGGGATGAAATTGATCATCTCCTGAAGGAGAGCTTTTGATCTCTATATTGTAATTGACATTAGGTATTTTTTTTGCTGAAATATAATTTTCTACTGAGTCAATCACTTCTACAAGAAGTGGCTTAAGCACCATCATTTTAGCCTGATCTGGAAAACGTTCATTGCCTTTAGATCCACAATCGTAAAAAGTTGTTTCTGCAGCTGTAAGCTCAAAGATATTATACTCCCTTTGTTCAGCTCGTGGAATCTCCTCTCCGCTTGGACTCAAACAGATCTCGGCAGACATAAATGGCTCGTGAGATACTAAGACTCTCCGATCAGCGGTGATCACCACATCTAGTTCGAGGGTTGTCACCCCTTCATCCAAAGCCCTAATAAATGCTGGGATGGAATTTTCAGGCATAAGACCACGAGCTCCTCTGTGACCCTGAACATCTAGCTTCTGAGCAAATAAGGTAGTTGTAGAGCAGATAGCGAAAAGTAAAAATATAAATCTCGGCTTCATCATGAATCAATTGATCTGGTTGTAGAACAAGTTACAAACAAGAATTTCAAACTGTGTTAAGCTAGTGTTTATTTTAAAAAGCAATTATGAGAAACCTCACCAAACTTCATTCTAAACCGGTTACAAATCGTCATAAACCTGCCGTCTATCAGAATCTTATGTCCATAAGTCTTCAGCTACGTAATAAAAGCTAGTTATCAATGAACCCTGTGGAAGACAAAGAAGAACTTATTGCATCACCTGGTCATAAGCTGGCCATTCCACTCTTTTTGGCAACCAGCGTGCCCTACTTTGGGGTGATCGCCTTTGATTATCTTTCATGCTGTGGAATTGTTGACAAATCATTTGCATGGTTTGTTGGGTTCTACGTCTTACTAGGTGGATTCTACTTTATGGTCAAGGTATTCAAATCGAATCTCTAGATAATTTCAAAACGTCTTTCTGAGAACCATTCTATTCTTTAACATTGTGCTTTCAAAAGTTCGGGGTGTGGCGCAGTCCGGTAGCGTACTCGTCTGGGGGGCGAGGGGTCGTGGGTTCAAATCCCGCCACCCCGACAAATCAAAAGCTTAGCAGTGATGCTGAGCTTTTTT
>CBFIDS010000104.1:0-5751 GCA_965661435.1 Roseivirga sp. | reverse complement strand
AAGTCTGGAGCAGATAAATGGCTTCAAGGCACATTCAGTGAGAGTTCTAAACAAATGATCCTCAATGATCCAGATCGCTTCATGCAAACATCTGAAAATCAATATGCGAAGAACCAAAGGGTACTACAACTTTACGGTAAGGATGATGCCACTTTGATCAAGAATATTAAAGAGAATGCCGAGTTGATCCAAAACTACTTCAACATTGCTGAAAAGGAGCGATTAGCAGAAAATCTAAAAATGTCGCAGGCTTCAAGAAGTATTGTAAATAGAGTGGTCGATCAGTTAGGGGTTAGTATAAAGATCCCTGCTAATTATGAATTAGCCGTTTTAGAAGATGATTTCATGTGGGCAAGATATCTGCCTGCCGTAGGACCCAGCAAGAATTTATTTGTTTTCACCAAAGACTATGAATCTGAAGATGAATTTACCGAAGAAAACGTCATCAAACTCAGGGATGAGATTGGCCAGAAATACATCTACGGAGATCCGGAAAACCCCGAATCTTTTATGATCACTGAAAACAAATATATGAAACCAATTTTCAGAAACATCAACTTCAGAGACAAGTACACGGTTGAAATGAGAGGTGCTTGGAAAACCAACAATTACTCAGTTGGCGGCACTTTTGTAAGCTACACTTTTGTAGACGAAAGCCAAGGAAAGCTTTACTACATCGAAGGCTTTGTAATTCATCCGAATGAGGATCATAGAGAATTGATCAGGGAAATGGAATCATTACTTACAACCTTTAGAACTACCTAAAAAAGCATTGATTTAGACATAGAATTGAGGAATCTTAATTACTTTAGAGATGGCAAGGAACACTTGCCATTTTTCTTTTCACTAGATCAATCAAAATATGTTTGCTTATCTAAAAGGTAAACTAGCTTTTCAGGACCCAACATTCGTCATTATTGACATTCAAGGCGTTGGTTATGAAGTAAAAATTTCATTGAATACCTTTTCTAAAATCAAAGACAAAGAGAGCGTTCAGTTATTCACTTACTTCCATGTAAAAGAAGATTCACAAACACTTTTTGGTTTTGCTGATCAGCTGGAAAAAGGGATTTTTGAAAACTTGATTTCTATCTCAGGAGTTGGACCATCAACCGGTCTTATGGTACTCTCCTCTTTGAGTCCTGAAGAAGTTCAGGAAGCTATCATGGGAGAAGATGTAAAGACCATTCAGGGAGTAAAGGGAATTGGTGCAAAAACAGCCCAAAGAATCATTTTAGAGCTTAAAGACAAAATCGGAAAATCAGGTTCTTCAGATGATCTCATAAATATTCCGACTTCAGGAAAAATCGCTATAAGAAATGAAGCACTTTCAGCGTTAGTTACCCTAGGCATTAATAAAGCCGCTGCCCAAAAGAGCATTGAAAAAATTTTAAAAGAAAGTTCGTCAGACATTAGTCTCGAAGAAGTGATCAAGTTAGCCCTGAAAGCAGCCTGAGTTATTCCTAAAATCTTGCTTAGAAACAAGAAAAAAATATTAATAATCTTCAGCCTTGGAATGATCTTAAGTAGCATTTCTATGCCTGCTTTTGCCCTTTTTCAAAACCAAGACACTACTAGCACTCAGGCTGACACAACTCAATATAAACCATCTCCATATCCCCTTTTCAGACCACGTTACCCTTTTGGTGATCCGCTTTTCCGCAAACCACTGAGTTCTCCATTCCTATTCAACAACCTTCCTTTTTTAAATAGGAATTATAAAGTCGATACAAGTAAAAACATCATTGCCACCGAAGAGGTAGGCACCTCTTATATAAGACCCCCCGCTTACGTACCTTTTAACGAAACTCTTCAAAAGAAAATTGAACTCGGAAATAGAGAATTCTTTAAGGAAAGATCTAAGGCCAGGGACGGTGAAAGTGCAGTTGCAAATCGAGGTAGTCTGATTCCACCTATTGCCTTAAATCCTTTCTTTGACAGACTCTTTGGTGGAGATCAGATCTTGATCAATACAAACGGAACAGTTCAGTTAGACTTTGGAGGACGGTTTCAAAGAGTAGATAATCCTGCCATTCCGATACGTCAACAAAGAAATGGAACCTTCGAATTCAATCAGAATATCCAAATGAGTTTGGATGGCACCATAGGTACAAAGCTTAAACTCAATGCAAACTTCGACACCAACAATTCTTTTGACTTTGAGAATGAGTTAAAAGTAGATTTTTCAGGACTAGAATCTGATATCGTAAAATCCATGGAAATTGGTAATGTGAGCTTACCCATTGCTAATAGTCTAATTACTGGAGGACAAAACCTCTTTGGTTTTAAGACTCAGCTACAATTTGGCAGAATGTATGTTACCGCATTAGCCGCTTCCCAAAGAGGATCTTCTGAATCTATTGAAATTGAAGGTGGCGTTCAACGGAACGAATTTGAAGTTAGAGCCAGTGACTATGATGAAAACAGACATTTTTTTCTAGGTCATTTCTTCCGTAATAATTTTGAGAATTGGCTTCGGGGTATTCCGTCAATCATCTCAGGTCTACAAATAAGCCGGTTAGAAGTTTACGTCTTGAATCGTAACAATAACACCCAGACCTTAAGAAATTTCGCTGCTTTTATGGATCTGGGAGAAGGAGATGAGATTTTCCAAAACGGCAATAACTTCATCGGTAATGGAGATCCAACTTCTCCAACAGCGAATGATGCCAATAATCTATTTCAGAATCTTCAGAACAACCCTAATCTTAGGAGACCAGATCAGATCAGTGGAATATTGGAGAGCCAGCATGGACTAGAAAATGGACAAGACTTTGTAAGGGTTACAGGAGCTAGAAAACTAGAGCCATCTGAGTACTTTTTCAATCGTGAACTAGGTTTCCTATCACTAAGCAGACAACTTCTGAATGATGAAGTGCTAGCTGTCTCTTTTGAATTCAACTACCAAGGAAGAAGATATAAAGTGGGTGAACTTACAGAGGACTATCAGAGCAGATCAGAAGATGACGTTATATTCCTTAAGATGCTCCGCCCCAACAAGATCAATACTCAAGTTCCAACCTGGGACCTGATGATGAAAAATATTTACAACCTGAATGCCGCTCAAGTTGAAAGGCAATCTTTTCAATTGCGCGTGATTTACAGAGATGATGATACAGGCATAGATAACCCATCCTTACATGAAGGTGCTAATACAAAAGACATTCCTTTGATCGAGATTATGGGACTCGATAGGCTGAATCAAAACGGAGATCCTCAAAAAGATGGAAATTTCGACTTTGTAGAAGGGATTACCATTAACCCACAAAGAGGTTATATAGTCTTTCCATATCTCGAACCTTTCGGCAAAAGGATGGAAAGACAATTTCTTGATTCCGAACAGTTTCTAAAAGAAAAATATGTTTTTGATACACTTTACCGAACAACTAGGGCAGACGCTCAATTGGTTTCTAGACTAAATAAATATTTCATCAAAGGAAGCCTGCAATCTGGATCCAGTAGTGAGATCAATCTAAACGCATTCCAAGTAGCCGAGGGTAGCGTAGTAGTAACAGCTGGTGGAACTCCCTTGATTGAAGGCGCTGATTATACAGTAGATTATACCCTGGGCAAGGTTACAATCATTAATCCTTCCATCTTAAACTCTGGTAAAAAATTGCGGGTCACTTATGAGAAAGCAGACCTTTTTAGTTTTCAAGCCAGAAACCTTTTAGGTACTCGAGTCGACTATGTTTTTAATGATAAAACAAATGTTGGTCTGACCCTACTTCATTTAAATGAAAGGCCTCAATTATCTCGAGTAAGTATAGGGAACGAACCTGTGAGTAACACTATGTGGGGTTTAGATGTCAATTATAGTGCAAATTCCAGGTTGCTGACTAGAATGGTAGATGCTTTGCCTTTTATTGATACAAAAGCACCTTCGAAGATTACATTTAGTGGAGAGTTTGCTCAACTCTTCCCAGGAACTTCAAATCAAGTAGATGGTACAAGCGCATCATACATAGACGACTTTGAAGCTACAGTTACCCCTTTCAGTTTGAGTAATCCCCAAAGCTGGAAGCTCGCCTCTACCCCTAAAACAGAAAATAATCGTTTCGACCTATCTGATCAAACTTCAGATAGACTTGGCGTCAACTTTAGAAGAGCTAAAATCTCATGGTATACGATTGACAATGTTTTCTACAGATCGACAGGGAGGAACCGGCCACAAAACATTACTCCAGAAGATCTTGAAAATCATTACACGCGGTCTATCGGACAAACTGAAGTTATCAAACGAGATCCGCAGCAGATAGTAGTGAATGAACCTTCTTTCGACATAGCTTACTATCCTAGTGAGCGAGGAATGTATAATTACAACCCTAATTTAAATGTGGATGGTAGTTTGCCTGAACCAGAAAAAAATTATGGAGCTATTGTAAGAGCTATCACTAATGAAGTTGATTTCGACAAGACCAATATAGAGTACATTGAGTTCTGGATGATGGATCCATTTGTCAATTCAACCAATAATACTCCCCAAAATGCCAGAGGCTTTATAGATGACGGAATCAATCCACCTAAAGCCAATACTACAGGTGGTAAAATGTTTATCAATCTAGGTAGCATCTCTGAAGATATTATGCGTGACGAACGTCATGCATTCGAGCAAGGACTCCCTGCTGATGGTTCCACCGACCCTGATGATGTTGTGGTTAATGAATGGGGTAGAGTTACGAATCAACCTTACCTTAATCCTGCATTTGATAATACCGAAGGAGCCAGAGCCAATCAAGATGTAGGATTAGATGGTCTACCCTCTGAAGAAGAGACACAATTCTTTTCTAATTACCTCAGCAGTGTCAATGTGAATCCCGAAATAAGACAACAACTTGAAAATGACCCTTCGGGGGATAATTTTCAGTACTACTTGAGTGATGAGCTGGATGCTGCAGATGTGAAGATCTTAGCTAGGTATAAACAGTTTAATGGAATGGAGGGTAACAGCCCAATCAATTCTGGTAATCAGAACTTCACAGCTTCTAGCAGTAACCTGCCTGATAATGAAGACCTGAATAGAGACAACACATTAGCCGACCTCGAAGAATACTATGAATATGAGATCGATGTGAAACCAGGGCAGTTTCAAGTGGGCCAAAACAATATTGTAGATAAGGTGACCAATGAAGTTAATGGTGATCAAGTCAGTTGGTATCTATTCCGGATCCCCGTAAGAAAGCCTGACCGTGTACAAGGGAATATTAATGGCTTTAAATCAATTCGTTATGTCAGGACATACTTAACTGAATTTGCTGACCCTGTGGTCCTGAGGTTTGTCAATTTTAGAATGGTCGGTAGCCAATGGAGAACATTTCAGGAAAGTCTCTTTGAAAAAGGCCTTTTCGAAATCCCAGAACCTTCAGACCCTAATTTCACGGTCGGAGTGGTCAACATTGAAGATAATAGTCAACCTGCAGATGGTAGACCTCCCTATGTTCTCCCTCCTGGAATTAGAAGAGATAGAGATAATACTTCTACAATCGAAAGAAGACGAAATGAGCAATCTTTACAATTATTTGTAGATGGCTTAAGGGATAGAGATGCCAGAGCAGTATTTAAGAATGTAAATATGGACATGATCAATTATGGCCGAATTCAGATGTTCTTGCATGCCGATAGCCCGGATGATTTACAACCCGGAGAAGTAACTGCTTTTTTGAGATTAGGAACTGACTTCACCGAGAACTACTATGAAATAGAAGTCCCTCTAACTATGACTCAAACTGGTGAAATAGGAAGAGAGCAGAT
>CBFIDS010000103.1:0-10726 GCA_965661435.1 Roseivirga sp. | reverse complement strand
TTAGCGATCTGATCGTTAGCCGTGGTAATCGAAGACACCAAAGAGCCTTTTCCTTTTTTGGAGATCTCTATGGCCTCGTCAATGGTCTTGTAAGGCAGAATAGTACTCACAGGCCCAAAGGCCTCAATGCTATGCGGTTCTTCCGTAGCCAATGGATTCTGATTCAGGAATAAGATAGGCGACATAAAGGCTCCTTTGTCCCAATAAGCCCCTACCAGGTCTACCTTTTCGGTAGTTCCATAGACCATCTCTGAAGTTTGCGCCAATTGAGCCACTTTCTTGGTTACCTCTTCCAATTGATCTCTTCCTGCCAAAGCACCCATTCTTACACCTTCTACAGAAGGGTCTCCAATGGTGGTCTTGGCCAAGGCCTTACCCAAAGCGATCTGTACATCTTCTACCAATTTCTCTGGCACAATGATCCTTCTGATCGCGGTACATTTCTGACCCGTTTTAGAGGTCATCTCTTTTCTTACTTCCTTAATGAACAGGTCGAATTCCACTGTTCCCGGAACTGCATCTTCGCCCAGTAACGCACAATTCAATGAATCGGCCTCCAGGTTGAAAGGTACTGAGTTCTCAATGATCTGTGGAAGTGCCTTTAGCTTCTTAGCGGTGTCGAATGATCCGGTGAAAGTGACCACATCCTGAGAATCGACATAGTCTAAGATGCCGTTTCCGTAGCCTGCCACCATCTGAAGGGCACCATCAGGAAGAATGCCTGAATCTACAATTTCTTTGACCACAGCCTGAGTTAAGTAACAAGTCTGCTCGGCAGGCTTCACGATACATGGCATTCCTGCCAACCAGTTCACCGCTGCTTTTTCCAGCATTCCCCAAACCGGGAAGTTGAATGCGTTGATGTGTACCGCCACCCCTTCTTTCGGCACCATGATGTGATGCCCGATAAATGTTCCACCTTTAGAAAGCGGAGCGAGATCACCGTCTACATGATATGGCGTATTGGGGAACTGTCTTCTCAAACTGGCGTTCGCGAAGAGGTTACCAATTCCTCCTTCAATATCGATCCAAGAGTCCATTCGCGTGGCTCCCGTAGCCTTGCTTACCTCATAGAATTGCTCTTTCTTCTCCATCAGGTGGAAAGCCAAAGCTTTGAGCATCAACCCTCTTTCTTGGAAAGTCATTTTACGCAAGTTTCGGTTTCCTACCTTTCTGGCGAAATCATAGGCTGCGCTGAAGTCTAATCCTTGAATGGTATGAGCACCCACAGGTTCTCCGGTAATGGCATGGTTGAGGACATGTCCGTCACCATCTCCATGAATCCATTCTCCTGCGATATAATGAGGTATCTTTTCGATCATTTCTTTTTGGTTTGATTCCAGGTTTTATAATCTGCAGAGGCTGTCGGCCGATTCGGCTCTACCTCTCTTAGTGGTTCACATTCTTTTAGGGTCGAATAAAGATCGCTTGGAAGCTGCTGATACAGCTTGGTACCTTCCGTCTTCCAGTGGATCATGTCATCCGTCACCTCTTTGATCTTCTTTGCGGGATTACCAACGATCAAACTTCTTCTTTCGAACTTGTCATTGGCTTTCACGAAGGCCAAGGCTCCAACAATAGACTCGTCACCTATCTCGGCTTCGTCCATGATCACAGCGTTCATGCCTACCAGCACATTCTTACCGATCTGAGCGCCATGAATTATCGCTCCATGACCGATATGGGCACTTTCTTTTAGAGTGATGGTGATGCCGGGGAACATATGGATGGTACAATTCTCTTGGACATTGCAACCGTCTTCGATCACAATTCTACCCCAATCGCCACGAATGGCCGCCCCCGGACCGATGTATACGTTCTTACCAATGATCACATCTCCTGTGACAGCCGCTAAAGGATGTACAAAAGCACTTTCATGCACTACAGGCTTGATATGATTGAATTCGTAGATCATGCAGTCACATTTTCTATGATGGTCGCATAACCTTGCCCTACTCCTACACATAAGGTAACGAGGGCGTATTTCTTTCCAGTTTTTTGTAATTCCAGTGCTGCTGAATAGGTGATCCTTGCTCCTGTCATTCCCAACGGGTGACCGATGGCAATGGCGCCACCATTCGGGTTGATGCGTGGATCATTGTCTTCCAGTCCTAGGGTTCTTGTACATGACAATGCCTGAGCGGCAAAGGCCTCATTGATCTCAATGATATCCATTTGGTCGAGGGTCAATCCTGCACGCTTTAAGGCTAATTTAGAAGCCTCCACAGGGCCGATGCCCATAATTCTAGGCTCTACACCTACCACGCCAGAAGAAACGATCCTAGCCTTTGGCTGAAGGTTGTTTTGCTTTACCGCATCTTCTGAAGCGACCAATACCGCTGCAGAACCATCATTTAGTCCAGAAGCATTTCCTGCAGTCACTGAACCGTCATTCTTGAAGGCAGGTCTTAATCCGGCCAATACTTCTTTGGTGGTGGTCGGTTTGATGAATTCATCCTGATCGAAGATGATCGGATCTTTCTTGCGCTGAGGGATCTCCACTTGAATGATCTCCTCTGCTAACCTTCCACTTTGTTGCGCTTGAGTCGCTTTGGTTTGTGACCAAGCGGCAAAAGCATCCTGATCTTCTCTGCTGATCTTATGGATCTGCACCAAATTCTCAGCAGTATTTCCCATGGAATCAGTTCCGTAAATCTCTTCGAGCTTAGGATTGATAAAGCGCCATCCGAAGCTGGTATCGTACATTTTGTTGTCAGTACCGTAGGGTCTAGCCGATTTAGAGATCACCCATGGGCCACGGGTCATGTTCTCCACTCCACCAGCGATGAATAGTTCTCCATCGCCTGCTTTGATGGCTCTGTTGGCTTGAATAATGGCAGACATACCAGAAGAACATAATCTGTTGATGGTCTCACCCGGTACAGAATAAGGAAGCCCTGCTAAAAGCAAGGCCATACGTGCTACGTTTCTATTGTCTTCTCCTGCTTGGTTGGCGCAACCCATGATCACATCATCGATGGTGGCAGGATCTATATTTGAATTTCTTGAGACCAATTCTTTGATCACTAATGCAGCGAGATCGTCAGTCCTGACAACTGAGAGTGTTCCTCCGAATTTTCCGATAGGCGTTCTAATGCCATCTATAATAAAGGCGTCTTTCATAGGTTAAGTTCTGGTTTCAAATTTAGTGACATTTGAAATAGTCGAAAGGTTCAAGGCAATCTTTACACTTAAATAAGGATTTGCAGGCTGTAGAACCAAACTGACTCACTAAACTGGTATTCTCTGAACCACAGTTGGGGCATTCTACGTCTCCCTCGTTATTGGGGTTGGGAGGCGCAATACCATACTCCTTTAATTGAGCTCTTCCCTCCTCGGTCATAAAATCAGTTGACCATGCTGGGGAAAGCACTGTGGTGATCTTAAAATTATTGATCCCTTCTTTTTTGAGGGTGTTGTTGATCTCTTTTTCGATCTCAAGCATGGCAGGGCAACCGGTATAAGTGGGTGTAATCACCACCTCGATCAGATCATGGTGCATTTTCACTTCTCGGAGAATACCGAGATCCGATATCGATACCACTGGAATTTCCGGGTCTTTCACCGTTTCTAAAATGCTTAGGATCTGATCTTTGTCTACTACCATTGATTACCAGGATATGCTCTTTGTAAAAATTGTAATTCCGCTAAGATAAAGCCAAGGTGCTCGGTATGGGTTCCCTCCTTACCTCCCTTGTGAGAGTAGGTACTTTCAGGAATCTCTAAGGTCGCTTCATTCAATACCTCCGTGATCTTCTGATCTCTTTTGGCTTTTAACTGCTCCAGATCGACTCCATAGCCTTCATCAGCGGCTTTTTGATCTACCGCATTAGGCTTGATGATCTCATCTTTGTAAGACCAAAGATCGTTCACCGCCTTTTGAGCTCTTTCTTTGCTTTCTTCAGTTCCGTCTCCCAATCTAATTACCCAATCTCCACTCCATTTCATGTGATAAAGCGCTTCTTTATGAGATTTGGCTGCAATAGAGACCAAACGTTCATCCTTACTTTCAGCTAATGCCTCGAAGAAATGGCAACTGAAGGTGTCGTAAAAGAATTGACGTACGATAGTTTGAGCAAAGTCACCATTCGGTTGTTCTACCAAAAGCACATTATGGAAATCCCAAGCATCTCTCAAATAAGCCAGATCATCCTCTGATTTGCCTTCGCCTTGAAGCTCAGCAGCATATTGATAGAAGAGTCTTGCCTGACCGATCAGGTCGAGTGAAATGTTGGTCAAAGCAATGTCCTGCTCTAGCACAGGTCCGTGACCACACCATTCTGAAAGACGTTGACCAAGGATCAAAGAATTATCAGCCTGCTGAATAACGTATTTGAACTTATTGCTGTCCTCCATCTTACATGTGTTTTAATTCGTCCGGCAATTCGTAGAAGGTCGGGTGTCTGTACACCTTGTCTTTAGCTGGTTCGTACATTTGGTCAGCATCTTCTGGATCTGATGCCACTATGTGTGTGGATTCCACCACCCAGATGCTTACACCTTCATTTCTGCGAGTGTAGACATCTCTGGCATTTTGAATAGCCATGTCAGCATCTGCAGCATGCAAACTTCCGACATGCTTATGACTCAAACCTGCTTTACTTCTGATAAAAATTTCCCAAAGGGGCCAGTTCTTATTCATCTTATTGATTTTGGAATTCTGATTTTGGATTGACGATTTAAGCCGCCTTCTGTTTCGCTTTTTTCTCAGCGTAGGCATTGGCCGCTTCGCGAACCCACGCACCATTGTCGTAAGCCGCTTTTCTAGCCTCTACTCTTTCTTTATTACAAGGACCGTTTCCTTGGATCACATTGAAGAATTCTTCCCAGTCGATCTTTCCGAATTCGTAGTGACCAGTTTCTTCATTGAATTTCAAGTCGTCATCAGGAACAGTCAATCCTAAGATATCAGCCTGAGGAATGGTTACATCTACAAACTTCTGACGTAGCTCGTCATTGGTGAATCTCTTGATCTTCCAACGCATCGATTGTTCTGTATGCTTAGAATCTGCATCTGTCGGTCCGAACATCATCAATGCAGGCCACCACCATCTATTCAATGCATCCTGAGCCATTCTCTTCTGCTCGTCAGAACCGTTAGATAATGTAAGCATGATCTCATAACCTTGTCTTTGGTGGAAAGACTCTTCCTTACAAACTCTCACCATCGCTCTGGCATAAGGACCGTAAGAAGCTCTACAAAGCGGAACTTGATTCATGATAGCAGCACCATCGACCAACCAACCAATGGCACCCATATCGGCCCATGACAATGTTGGGTAATTGAAGATACTAGAGTACTTGGCTTTTCCAGAGTGTAAATCTTCTAGGAGCTGATCTCTGTCTACACCAAGCGTTTCACAAGCTGAGTAGAGATAAAGACCATGACCTGCTTCGTCTTGTACTTTGGCCAAAGCAGCCGCTTTTCTACGAAGAGAAGGCGCTCTAGTGATCCAGTTCGCTTCTGGCAACATGCCCACTATCTCTGAGTGAGCGTGTTGTGAGATCTGACGAATTAATGTCTTTCTGTACTTCTCAGGCATCCAATCTTTAGGCTCGATTCGAACGTCCTGATCGATCTTCTCATCAAATCTTTGTTGTAACATTTCATTGCTCATCACTAATCTATGTTTCTTTATACGTCAAAATTCAATTTCACTTTGTCAGTTTTAGGGTGAGACTGACAGCTCAACACCATACCTGCGGCTAATTCATCAGGCTCCAGTGAGTAGTTCACATCCATTTCAACTTCACCTTCCTCCACCTTACAAATGCAAGTACTACAAACCCCTCCCTTACATGCATAAGGAAGATCTAAACCATTTTGTTGTGCCACATCCAAAATTGATTCATTTGAATCGTAAGGCAGCACGAAATTATTACCGTCCAAAGTGATGGTCACTTCACTCTTCGCCTTGGCCGATGTATTTTCCTTTTTCTTCCCTCCTCCTAACTTACCTAAAGGAGAAGTAAAAAGCTCCATATGGATCTTCTTTGTAGGAACCTCCAGCTCGATCAAGGTCTCTCTAATGGCTAACATCATTGGCTCAGGACCGCAAGTGAAGAATTCATCTACATTCTTTGGGTCGAAAAAGAGCTTCGAAAACTTCTGCAACTTCTCTTTATCGATAAATCCGTTATAAAGTTCTGTATCCGTGATCTCATCACTGAGGATGTGATGTATACTGAACCTTTGCATGTACTTATTCTTCAATGCCTCAAGCTTCTCCTGAAAGATAATGGTAGAAGACTTTCGGTTAGCATAGAACAAAGTGAAGTAACTCTTAGGCTCAGTGCGTAAGACCGTCTCGATGATCGAGAGGATCGGGGTAATTCCACTCCCCCCTGCAAAGCCAACATACTCCTTTTCATTCGCTGGATCGACCTCAGTAAAGAATTTACCATTTGGAGGCATTACCTCTAATACATCTCCAGCTTTTACTTGATCATTCGCAAAGTTGGAAAACAGACCGCCCTCCACGCGTTTAATGGCAACTGTAAGCTCATCATCTAGTGGACAAGAGCAAATACTGTAAGACCTTCTGACTTCGTCATTGTTGATCTCAGTCCTCAAGGTTAAATACTGTCCTTGCTTGTATTTAAACTCCTCTTTCAGGTTTTCAGGTATATCAAAACTGATCGCTACTGATTCCTCAGTTGGACGCTCTATTTGCTTGACCTGTAAAGAATGAAATGCCATGTTGCTAATTTAGTTTAGTTAAAAACTAATCAATATTAGTTAATGTTACAAAAAAAATTAAATCTTATTCAAAATACCTTTCAAGACCCCTTGTTTCAGATAAGATTCGAGCTCCAATCTATTATAGTCTTTGTACTTCGCACACCAAGCGTAAAGCGACCTGAGGGTAGATAAGATCATGAACATCATAAAGTTCACATCCATTTTAACCACCTCTCCTGCATTCATACTCACTTGTAAAATATCCTTGAACTGCGCCTCATATTGATCGCGCAATCGGGCATATTCAAGTTTGTCTTGATCGTCTAAATGCGTCCATTCATTCAGCATCAAAGACATGGCATCTGGATTTTGAACTGTCAATTCCACGTGTAAAGAAATGATCCGATCGATCTTATCTAAAGCAGACAGGTTCGCATCGTGGATCTCCTGAATTCTTTGATCGAATTGGCGTGCATTATCCATGAGAAGAATCGATAATAATTCTTGCTTAGACTTAATATGATTATACAAGCTCGGGCTTTCCATCCCAACCGCCTGTGCGATCTGTTGCAAGGAAGTGCCCTTGAACCCTTTCTTCCTGAAAAGCTTGGCCGCTTCCTGGAGGATCTGTTGCTTCCTAGATTGGATACCTTCCGATGTTTTCATGCCCGAAAATAGGAAATTACTTTTATGTGAAGTCGACCAATAACCCTTTGATCTGGTTCAAGACTGTGTCAACACTCGGTATTTATTATGAAATATGAGAAAGTTCCTACAGTTTTAGGTCAAAAAAATACGCTAAACTCTTTCAACTATGATCATGAGCTATTCAAAATCCTTAGTTTTTTCAACCTGTCTACTTCTAATGATCCAGCTTGGTCATGCGCAGGAGTCAAAACGTTTTATTACTCAAGATGATGCGGAAAAATGGGAGACCGTGAGATATTCTACCCTTTCAAAAACGGGTAAATGGGGTTCATTTTCTGTCTATAGAAACAATGATTCCAGACAATTAACTATTACTAATCTCTCAGACTTTTCTAACAAAGTGATAGAGAATGCGCAGCACATCGACTTCTCAAATAACGAAAGATGGTTGGCCTATTCATTAGAACCAGATCCTGAAAAGAAAAAGGAACTGGAGAAAGCCAAGAAACCAATAGAGACCAAAATCTATCTTCTTGATCTGGAGACTGGAGATAGTACGCTTTTGGAAAACACCAAGGGTATTAGATTTAGTCCTACTGGGAATTTTGCAGCTCTCACAATGGAGAAAGAAAAGGATGATAAAAGTGCAGGAGATAGAATTCTTATCATGAAGATCGAAGATCGCACTAAGTTCTATTTTAGTAATGTCGGTAGTTTTACGTGGAATGATAAAAGTGACCTGCTGGCTTTTACCATTTCAAATTCGAACAAGGTGGGCAATGGACTGCAGCTTTTTGATCCATCTAACGGCCAGATAAGAACTCTGACTACAGAACAAGCAGAATTTACAAGCCCCAAGTGGAGAGAGGACTCAAAAGACCTTCTTGTTGCCAAGAAAGTTGAACTAGACAGTCTGGAAGAAACATCCTTTGATATTCTGGTTTGGAATGACTTGGGATTAAAGTCCGAGGCTTCAAAATCACTTGAAGCAACCGACATTTATAGCCTTGCCCATGAACACTTTATCACCACTGCTGGGTCAATATCTTGGTCAGATGACGGTGAGAATATCTACATGGATATATACCCGAATAAAAAGAAATCAGAACTGCAGACTGAAGAAGCACCCGACTTTTTCAAATCGGATGAAGCACCAGAATTAGAGATATGGCATTCTGACGTTGACAAGGTCATCACTCAACAAAAATTGAGTAGTCAAAAATCTGAATCAGAACCCTTCAAGATCACATGGGAGATAGCGTCTGATCAATTGTATCAACTAGAAAATGATCTTGTTGAAAATATTCTATTGAGAACTTCAGACCATTTGTTCATTGGGCAAGACAATACCCCATTTGCAGAAGAAGCTCGATACGGTAGAGGGTTATCGGACATTTACATAATTGATCTTAAAGGACAAAGGTCACTTGTTGATCAGGGAGTATCAGCTACTTTCAATATCAACCCTACGAATACTCATTTTGTCTATGTAAAAGAAGGAGATCTTTATTTATATGATATCAAAGCGAAAAGGTCCATTCTTCTTGATTTACCAAATGAGGCCTTGTTTTTAAATACTGAAGATGACCACCCTACTCATGCCTACAGAGCCTTTGGCTTAGCGGCATGGAGTAATGATGGGAAAACTGCTTTGATACACTCAAAATATGATATTTGGAGTTTGAACACCAGCTCAGGTCAGTTGACAAAACAGACCAACGGAAAAACTGAAAACCTAATTTATAGAGTTGTAACCCTAGACTATTCCAACCCTAATTTCGATCCTAAGGATGAAATCTTAGTTCGGGTCTCTCATGAACTAAGTAAAGACACTGGATTTGGACTTTTGAAACTTAATAAAGGATATGAGTCCATTGCATTTGAATCCCGAAACATCTTCTCCTTCTCAAAGGCAGATGAGGGCGACAGGTTTATCTATGTGAAATCATCCTTTGACGAATCTGCGAATAGATATTTCAGAAACAATTATAGAGACGCTGAAGTCCAGGTAACTAACACCAACATTCAACAAAAAGAATTCTATTGGACCAAAGCAGAACTGATCTCCTATACGAATTATGCGGGGAAGGAATTGCAAGCCATCCTTTATTATCCAGCTAATTATAAGGCTGGAACACAATACCCTATGATCACTTATATCTACGAAAAACTTACATCAGGTTATCACAGATATGAATACCCTTCAATTAGCGATTACTACAATACTAATCTGTTTACTCAGAACGGCTATTTTGTACTTAAACCAGATATCGAATTTAGGGCAACTGATCCTGGCAGATCTTCTGCCAGATCGCTAGAGGCTGTTGTTTCTGAAGTGATAAAAATGGGTATGGTAGATGCTACCAGGGTTGGCCTTATTGGTCACTCTTGGGGAGGTTATCAAGCCAACTTTGTTCCTACTGAGACGGATATATTTGCGGCTTCTGTTGCTGGGGCTGGTTTGACCAATCTCATTAGTATGTATGGAGCAATAAGCCCTGCATTTCGTGGTGCGCCTGAAAGCGGGCATTTCGAAGTGAGTCAAGAAAGGATGGTTCAACCCCCCTACGAGATCCCTCAAGCTTATTTAGATAATTCAGCAGTCGTTAATGTGGAAAAACTCAATACACCGATTTTGATGGAGGTAGGACGGGATGACACCAACGTTAACATGAGACAAAGCATGGAGTATTATAACGTTGGAAGAAGAGCCGGGAAAGAAATGGTCTTATTGATCTATGAGAAAGAAGGTCATGGGCTGAGAAACCGAAACAACCAGATTGATTATCATAATAGGATCATGCAATGGTTCGGTCATTATCTCAAAAATGAAACAGCTCCCAGATGGATCGTTGAAGCACAGTCTTATGCAGAACAACAACGCCTATTAAAAAACTGGGATAAAGTGAACTCTAAAGAGAATAAGGAATCCGACAACAAGGACAAATAAGTTGATATAAAAATAAAAAGCCCTGATCAAAAGGCTTTGACCAGGGCTTCAACACTCTACTTTATAATAATGCTATTCGACTGCCTTGATATAGGCTTGGTTTCCTTGAACCTTGGCATGGTCTAAAGGAGTCAGACCTTGCTTATCTTTCACTGAAGTATCTGCTTTTGCTTCTATCAAAAGGTCTATGATCTCGTAATCACCATAAGCTGCTGCAAAGGTCAATGCTGTTGATCCATCATTATTTTTTGACTCGAGGTCTGCACCTTGCTCTATCAAAAGTTCACTCACTTCCGTAAACCCCTTGAATACAGCTCCCATTAAGGCCGTATTGCCTGAGGCGTCCTTCGCATTCAGATCAGCCTTATTTTCAATAAACAACTTGACGATCTCCAACTGATTGAAGTAGCCCGCCATGATCAAGGGAGTGAATCCTCGAGCATCAG
>CBFIDS010000102.1:0-30365 GCA_965661435.1 Roseivirga sp. | reverse complement strand
TGAGCTCTCCGAGAAAGTGACTTTATCTAATTCAGGAAGTTGAATAAAAACAGTGGTCGTACTCCAATTAGTACTACCACTGGTCGGATCGATCCTTAATCTTCTACCTAAAACCTCAACTTTTACTTCATCGAAATCTGTAGTATTCCCCTCCATTTTAACTTGAAATTCTTGACCATAGCTGATATTAGCCTGAATACTTGCTGATATACTTATGTCTGAGAAATTATCAAGGTCTAGGACCTTTGTTTCATTCGAATTGTAAGAAGTAGAATTATCTGATACTTCTTCATCGCAAGTGAGACATTCAATAACACCTTCATCATTGAAGATCCATGTGTTTCTGTAAACTTCCCACCATCTGTAGCGATAGCTGAAATACCTCAACAGACCATCCATATCTCTATCCACCTTGAAAGGTTGATTGACTGGTATATATAGTGTCATGTCAAGGTCCTGAAACCTGAACTGTGAACCTCTATCGAAGGTCAAACCACGGTCGAAAACTATTTCATCACCATTCACACTATAGTTATAAGTGATCGCTTCAGCATTTCCGTCTGCTTCTTCCGGGTTTCTTCCTCTTGCCGTTGCTCGTTTTTCAAGCTTCCAGGTATTATCATCACTAGCTCTGATGTCTAAATCGGTGAACTCAGATTCATAACCTCTTCCAACCGTATAATCATCACGAAAACTATTCCTTCTGCTTCTTCTTTCAGATTGATATTCATACTCCTTAAGTGATAGCGTCACTGTATCAGCTTCTACTTCTACGATGTCAGTTGTATCATGATAACCTTCATCCCTAAAGTCTCTGATCACGTTCGGAACAGTTGCAAATGTGCCGAGCACAGAGATCATCCAAATCCCAAGAATACTCCAACCTACAGAGCTACTCATTACTTTCCTTTTGGCAATGATGGTTACACCAGCAATGAACACATACAAGAAAGGAATGAATACTGCAGCAAAGACAAATAGTATACCTAACTCCGGAACTGTATTGTAGAACAACTCAATTGGAAAATCTGAATCACTCCAATAGAACCAGTCCCCATCATGCAAGCCTAATAATACACCTGCAGCAACTAGTAAGCTGAACATTACTGATATACCGACTAAAGAGATCATGGCTCCAATAAAAACTCTAAAGGCAGCAGCAATGAACAAGAATAATGGCCCCAAAGCACTTCCAATTCCTCGAAGGATCTTACCAATCAAGCGGAATGGGAACAATATTATCTTGGTGAATGTGCCTTCTCCTCTTGGGTTTAGATCTTCATCCTTACTTCTCTTAATGTTTGAGTCAATGTTCGAAAGGGTTACTTTTTCACCCTTCATTTGCATTTTGTCCGTCAGAGAATTTGCCTGTGGACCAATGATCCACAGGACGATGTACCCTATAATACCCACTCCCCCGAAGGTGAGGGCGATAAATATAATCCGAAAAACTATGGCATCTGTTCGGAAGTAATTTGCTAAACCAGAGGCCACACCACCTAATACTCTGTCATCAGGATCGCGATAGAATTTTTTAATACTATCATCTACCTCAAGTTCATGTGAGCCAGGAACAACGATCCAAAGGATAATATAACCTAGCAGACCAAAACCAGTTCCGAGTAGCACTATGAAGGCAATTCTGATCCAAACGGGGTCTAAATTGAAGTAGTGAGCAATACCAGATCCAACTCCTCCTAAGACCTGTTGGTTGAGATCTCGGTATAATTTTTTATCACTAGTATCTGATTTTCCCTCGCGCTTAGATTTAGAAGTACTTTGTTGAGTTGACTTTTGTTCATCACCAAAAACAGTTTCTTCTTCCATGGCTTCGAAATCAGAGATCTCTCCCATGGTAGTTACTAACCGATCGATGTCTGCATTAGAGATGACTTGCTTGTTGTCAGTCTCTAGCTTCTCTAAGAAGATCTCTGCGATACGGCTTTCAATGTCCGCGATGATCTCTTCACTATCATCGTAGGAACTGAAATACTTGTTGATGGAGTCTAGATAGGTTTTGAGTTTTTGATAACCATCCTCCTCAATATGAAATATGATTCCACTAATGTTGATACTTATATTTTTCTTCATGACCATTACTTCGATTTTTTTGAGATGATTTGAGCGGTTGAGTTAACCAGTTGTTGCCAAGTGCCATCAAGACTGTTTACAAATTGCTGACCTTCATCTGTGATGGTGTAGTATTTACGTGGCGGACCAGAATTTGACTCTACCCATTTGTATTCTAGCAAACCTGCCTTTCTAAGGCGAGTTAATAAGGGGTAGAGTGTTCCTTCTACTACCATGATTTTGGCAGATGTCAACTCCTCTAACATATCAGAGGCATAGACCTCTCCTCGCGAAATGATATGCAGAATGCAGAATTCTAAAATTCCTTTCCGCATTTGCACCTGTGTATTCTCTAATTTCATCTATTCAAGTTTTAAACCTCATGCAAATATACGTAAGATGGTACTATGTGTTGCATAGTACTGTATAAAAAAAGTTACCTTGTAATGGGTTAGCATAAAAAATGAGCTTTTTTATGCGTTAAGTGAGGATTTGAGTAGTAAAAAAATTTTCTTGCAGTTGAGATTGAAAAAGATTGTTTATTAGGTAAGTTGAACTTCAAGAAGATTGTATTAGACATCATACGAATATTGCCTTTTTAGTCTTATCGCATTTGTAACCTATTAGTGTTTTTTTGGAGTTTTGTACCCTTTCTCAAATAAAGTGGGTGTTTGGGAGTACCATCCTTACAGTGTCCGAATGAATAAGTTTCCCATTTGTCAATTGTTTTTAGCACTTTTTCTGGCCTCAATTTTTTAACAATTTGCGATACACCCCAAGCGGTGATTACTTTATCGCTAGCAGATTTTGCTTTTCTGAGGTATGCTAGGTTTTTGTCACCAGTCGGCTGATCTGCTTTGGCCAAGTCGCTTGGGGAAGTAGCCCGATAAGCAAATAAATTTCCAATAATTAGGCTTCCAAATCCTAATTCTTTAGCGAACCCAATGCAGCGCCTAATTGTCGCGTTTTCTTGGTTATGATCTTCCATAGAAGGATTCAGCATTATAAATAAGACCTTAGGTTTTGATGAATCCCATTCTCTTTCGAGTAAATAACGATAAGTCTTGCACTTAGAAAATGTTGCCGTTTTGATCATTCTATTATTTGGATAAAAAAAGCCCTCTCGTGAAACAAGAAGGCTTTTGTACCTTGGGCCGGAGTCGAACCGGCACGTCCGAAGACATTGGTGTTTGAGACCAACGCGTCTACCAATTCCGCCACCAAGGCTAATATTTCTGTCCTTTCAGTTTTGATTAGTATTCCTGCTGCCGATGCATACACGTTGACAACGCGCGTGCCTGCCGGCAAAGGCAGGTCTACCAATTCCGCTACCAAGGCATCTTTGAAATTGGGTGTGCAAAAATGAGTAAAGATTTTTTATTAAACAACCTCAGTATAAAGGAAAATTGAGCAGACTTCCTTTATGGTTTTGGATTTCCAATTCAAGGAAGATGAAGGAAAAACTGGATGTTAATTTCAATACGTAATCTTAAAATGTTAGATGAATGGTTTTGGATAAATTTGAATAATTAGATTTCAATCAATTTTTCTAAAGAAAAGGCAATCGGCTTTTCAGCAAATTTAGCTTTGGTTTCTTTCCAAACTTGACCAAAAAGTGATGAGTTCCGATAAGCATTCAAGTGAGCTTCCGATTGCCAATGACTGCAAGTAACAAAAATGTTCTGCTGATGCTTATCTTGAAGCAATTCTAGATGTTCGCAACCTTCGAAATTCCGAATCTTCTCCTTAGTAGATTCAAAGAGCTCCAGAAAGGCATCTACTTCGGCTTGCTTGAATGTCATTCTAACAACTCTAATCAGCATTATTCCTCAAATTGAATGGTTACTACACTATCGTACTCTAGGCCCAATAACTGATGACCTCTGCCTTGGTTGATGCCAATCATCAAATAACCATTCTGCGTGAATACGGCAAAAGCATCACCCGGTTCAACTTCGCTAATCTTCTGATGTACTTCCTGAAGTCTTTCTCTGGCAAAGGAAAGGGTAAAGCCACGATCTTTGCTGAGAATGTCAAAATCGGTTTTATCAATATTCGTGATTAGATTACCATAATGATCAACATGAATAACATGACCTGAGATCTCTTTTTTAGTCGCTCGAGGTTTTCGTTGCATCAACTGTTTATATTCTGTTGTTGGTGAACCAAAAGCACTTATTTCCTTTCCTTTTGCTACTTCTGCGGTGATCTGGCCAATATGATGCTCATTTTTAAGTCGGTATACGGTATCGGGTTGTTTTTCAGAAAGAAGGCTAATGATACCATTGTCAGGAGCAATGATAATGTGGCCTTCAATGGTTGCCATTAGAAATTGATTTTCAAATGAATCTCCACCGATCAAATGAATACTGCCTTCGGGAAAATCTCTAAAAACAGATCCGAGGGTATAAGAAAGGTGCGCCAGGTTAAATACCCTGACATGATGAGAAATATCAACGATCTGAGCTCCAGGGAAGGTGCTCAGTATTTTTGCCTTTGTTTGTGCAACGTAGTGGTCACTCAATCCAAAATCAGACGTGAAAGTGATAAGGGGCATAAGTGACTTTTGTCGTTAATTCTTTAATTTAGCGAAAGCAAAATTATTGAAATTTTACCCTTAGCCAACGAATTAGAAAGAACTAGATTTGGTAGAAAAACTCATCACTTTAGATAATATAACAATGGTCGACTTTTTAGGAGTAGGGAATGCGAATATAAAAGAAGTAGCATCGGCTTTTCCTAAAAGTAAGATCGTTTCTCGAGGCAATGAACTGCTGATCAAAGGGAGTGCTTCAGAGATCATTCAGATCAATGATATTGTCCAATCCTTAGTTCAGCATTATCACAAGTTTGGAAAGGTGACTCAAGAAAGTGTGAAGTCATACGTTCGCAGAGAAGTTGATGATTTGGAAAAAGAAGGTAAGGACGAAACCCTTGTTTATGGAAACAGAGGTTTGGTAGTTAAGCCAAAAACCAGAAACCAACGGAAGCTAGTTGAGGCTGTTAAAAAGAATGATCTGGTATTTGCTATTGGACCGGCAGGCTCTGGGAAAACTTACATATCTGTGGCCATGGCAGTTCAAGCTTTAAAGAATAAAGAAGTTCAAAAGATCATTATTACTCGACCTGCTGTGGAGGCAGGTGAGAATTTAGGGTTCCTTCCGGGGGACTTAAAAGAAAAGATCGATCCATACCTTAGGCCGATTTATGATGCTTTAGGAGATATGATTCCTGCAGAGAAGCTGAAATTCTATCAGGAGAACAATGTCGTGGAGATTGCACCATTGGCTTATATGAGAGGCAGGACTTTAAATAATGCCTTTGTTCTTTTAGATGAAGCGCAGAATACAACTTCTATGCAAATGAAGATGTTCCTCACGAGAATGGGCCCGAATTCCAAAGTAATCGTTACGGGTGATAAATCTCAAGTGGACCTGCCAGGTCATCAAAACTCTGGATTGGCGCAGGCTGTAAAACTTTTGAGCAACGTCAAAGGTATTTCAACCGTAGAGTTAGATACGAAAGACGTTGTGAGACATAAATTGGTAAAGGAAATAATAAACGCATACGACAAACCAAATAACGATCGTGATAAGAGTAAAAAAAATTGAGAATCAAGAAGAGCTAGAAGCTGCTTTTGATATTCGCAAAGAAGTTTTCATTAAGGGGCAAGATTGTCCTGAAGAAGAGGAGTTTGATGAATTCGATGATGAGTCTGTTCACTTCATAGCCTTTGTGAAGGAACAGCCTGTAGGCACCTCTAGATTTAGAAAAACAGATAAAGGCTATAAGCTTGAAAGATTTGCGGTCTTGGAGGAATTCCGAGGTGGAGGAGTCGGGAAAAGACTCGTGCAAACTGTTCTTGGTTATCTCGATAAGGAGAAACTTCCCGAAGGGACATTGATCTACCTGCATTCACAGGTTGATGCCATGGGGCTCTATTCCCGCTATGGCTTCGAGAAGGTGGGTGAAATGTTCGATGAAGTTGGGATCGATCACTTTGAGATGCAGAAGAAAGTCTGATCAGGATAGACCTTGCTGACTTTTAAAGTACAATTACTGGATTGGGAGTTAGGTTCTGTTTTGTCAAACTGATTTAATTATTTTAAATTCTGTGCTTAAACACACACAGTTTGAGCACATTCCAGCAATACCCTTTTATTAGGTTTAGTCTATTCTTTGCCTTAGGAATAGTTTCAAGACATTATTTAGGTGATGCTATTATGTTACCTATTTATCTACTGATAGGATTTTTAGCTATTTACCTTTTTCTTTTATTCCTTAATTCATTCAGGTTTCAAGCCGTTCTTTCAATCCTCACTTTTGCTCTGATCTTCAATTTAGGAGCCTATCGTTTAGATCTATTTAAAATCGATGAAGGCCAAATAATAAAAGCAGATGCCTATCAAGCTATAGTGCTGGAAGTACCTCAGGAAAAGGCCAATTCTTATCGAACAGTGCTAGAAACTCAGGCTATTCACGAGGGAGATCAATGGATAGAGTGGGATGCCAGAGTGAATGCCTACTTATCGAAGGATTCATCTAGCAGTCAAATCAATTATGGAGATGTCTTGATTGTCCGAGGAGCTCCAGAATTGACAACCCCACCATCAAATCCGGGCGAGTTCAATTACAAGAATTATCTGAGTTATCAGAATATACATTATCAGCAATTCATTGGTGATGATTTTATCGAAGTAGGAGCTCAACCTCCAAATTGGGTCGTTCAGAAGGCAATTGAAATAAGAGGGTCGCTCAGGAGTCTATTATTGGAATATATTCCTGATGCAAAATCTAATTCCATAGTTCAGGCTTTGGTTTTAGGCATCAAAGATGATCTTGATAACGAAGTGATTCGTTCTTTTTCAGCAACGGGCGCTATGCACATTTTGGCTGTTTCAGGATTACATGTAGGTATCATTTATGGTATTATATTCTTCCTCTTCAAATTCATAAAACTGCATAAAAGGAAGTACAGATGGTACGTTGCCTTTTTTAGTATTGCAATTTTTTGGTCATATGCATTGATCACAGGCCTTTCTCCCTCCGTTTTGAGAGCAGTGACCATGTTCTCCTTTGTAGCTTTAGGACAAGCGCTATTCCGAAAAGGGAATATCTACAATACGCTGGCATTGTCGGCCCTAGTTCTATTGTTATTTAGTCCTTACCTCATCATGAGTGTCGGTTTTCAGTTGTCTTTTCTTGCAGTGTTTGGGATTGTTTATCTGCACCCAAAATTGTATGCTCTATTGACTATTGATCAATGGTTCTTAGATAAGTTGTGGTCGTTAACTTGTGTTTCAATAGCCGCACAGTTAGCCACTGGACCCTTGAGTTTATTGTACTTTCATCAATTCCCAACCTATTTCCTTATCTCTAATCTTTTCATCATTCCTGCAGCATTCATTATTTTGATCGGTGGGCTTTTACTTCTGCTTTTTTCACTCTTGCCTGCCTTAGCAAGTATCTGGGGCAAGATATTAAGTGGCTTCGTATGGGGGATTAACTTTGCTGTGGAACAACTAAGTAAACTACCCAAAAGCACGATCGATGGAGTCTATCTTTCCATTTTAGATACATGGCTATTATATACTGTGTTAATTTTGGTGGTGATATACTTCAAGCTGCACAAAAAAGCATATTTGAAACTAGCGTTTGTGGCATCGCTTGCTTTTTCCTTTTCTCAATATCAGCACTTCGCACCTTACAGCAATACTTCTGAATTCTCGGTTCTTGGGGTGAATAATAGTTCTGTTCTAGATTTTAGAAAAGGTTTTGATTCAAAATTGATAGCTGATTCTCTATTTCTTTCTGATCAGGAAGCTCAACAATTTAATCTTCACGGCAAGAGAATGTTTACCGGTAGTAACCATAAGATTGAAGAAGATCGACTCGAGGTTCATTTTGAAATTCTTCCTTTCGGTCAACTCATACTTTTTGAAAGAAAAACAATTCTCTGGGTTAATTCTTCTGTAAAAGATTATAATTCCAATTCAGAGGTCATCAATGTCGATTTCTTGATCTTCTCAAATAATTCAGTCACTCATTGGGAAGAAATATCAGGATTTGTTTGCCCAGATCAGGTGATCGTTGACGACTCCTATAGCTACTACAAAAGAAGTGAGTTGATGGAGTCACTTAAATCGGCTGATGTCAATGTTTATCAAATCAGTACGAATGGCTATTTTAGCAGTCTATGGAAAAATTGAGTTTTGTTGAGTATTCAGTAGAGAACAGAATTTGCACGATCACTCTTAATCGCCCGGAAAAGCGGAATGCCCTGAACGAGCAGGTGGTGAGTGAATTGAAAGTAGCTTTTGGAAAGGCGGCTGAAGATAAGCAGGCAAAAGTGATCGTTTTAGCTGCCAATGGAAGTGCATTCTGCGCAGGAGCCGATTTGGCTTATCTACAACAATTACAACAAAATACTTTTGAAGAGAACTTAGTTGATTCCAATCATTTAAAACAGCTTTTCTATCAGATCTATACCCATCCCAAAGTAGTTATTGCAAAAATACAAGGCCATGCCATTGCCGGAGGTTGTGGTTTGGCCACTGTCTGTGATTTCTCCTTTGCTGTGGAGGAAGCCAGTTTTGGCTATACAGAAGTGAGAATCGGTTTTATTCCTGCAATTGTCAAAGTTTTTCTTTTGAGAAAGATTGGAGAAGGAAAGGCCAAAGAACTTTTACTTTCAGGTAGCTTGACAGATGCGCAAGGTGCTAGAGCTTATGGTTTGATCAATGAAGTCGTGAACGCTGATGAACTAGATACAAAAGTGCAGTCTTTCGCAGAAAAGCTAGTTGCTAAGAATTCAGGTCAATCTATGCAATTCACTAAGCAGATGATCGCCCATGTACAAGAAATGGGCCTTGAGGATGGTCTGACTTACGCGGCTGAGCAAAATGCAAAAGCTCGTGCTTCTGAAGATTGTCAGAAGGGGATATCTGCTTTCTTGAATAAGGAAAAGCCTACCTGGTAGGCCTAGGTAAATTCAAGTTGACTCTTTAAAGTCGGAAGATTTTTCAAAGTCAAAATTCTAATCACTCTTTTCTGATTTCTCATTGCCTGATCACTATATTCATCTATGAATCAACCGATAGAAATTCTTAAGCAATACTGGGGCTATGAAGCCTTTAGGCCTTTGCAGGAAGATATTATCCTATCGGTTCTAGATCAGAAAGATACCTTGGCCCTTCTGCCAACAGGTGGGGGTAAATCTATTTGCTTTCAAATACCAGGACTTATTCTTCCGGGCTTAACTTTGGTCATATCTCCACTCATCGCCTTGATGAAGGATCAGGTAGAACAATTAACGAAAAGGGGAATCAGTGCGGCTTCTATACATGCAGGTCAAACCAAGAGAGAAATAGACCATCTTTTAGATAATGCGGCCAACTCGGAAATGAAGTTTCTATACTGTTCGCCTGAACGTCTAAAGTCGGAGCTTTTTCAAGAGCGCATCAAAAAGGTATTAGCGAGGAGAGGAGTCAGTTTGATCGCGGTGGACGAAGCGCACTGTATTTCTCAATGGGGATATGACTTTAGGCCTGCTTATTTAGAGATCGCAGAACTAAGAAATTTGCTTCCTGATGTGCCAATAGTAGCCTTAACAGCAACTGCAACACCAAAAGTAAAAGTTGATATTCAAGAGAAGCTTGAATTTAAAAATGGAAAGGTATTTACAAAGAGTTTTGCTCGGCCGAACCTTTCTTATTCAGTTCGATATGAAGAGCACAAAGAGCGCAAACTATTAGAAGTATTACAGAAAATTCAGGGCTCTTCTGTCATTTATGTCAGCACTCGAAAACATGCAAAGGAAGTAGCCTCGATGTTGACTGCTCATCATATTTCCGCAGATTTTTATCATGCTGGGTTGAGTTATCAGGAACGAAATATCAAGCAAGAAGATTGGTTGCATAATAGGACACGTGTTATTGTTTCAACGAATGCTTTCGGTATGGGGATCGATAAACCAGATGTTAGAGTGGTTGCCCATATGGATCTTCCCGATAATTTGGAGTCGTATTATCAAGAAGCAGGAAGAGCAGGAAGAGATGAGCGAAAAGCATTTGCAGTGGTAATTTGCAATCAAGCTGATGTTGAAAGATTGCGCCAGAAGACGAAGCAATCACTTCCTGACCTAGAAACCATCAAGGAAGTTTACCAAATGTTGGGGAACTACTTCCAACTGGCAAATGGAAGTTGGCCCGAAGAGAGTTTTGATTTCAATTTGGAGGATTTCTCAAAGCGCTTTCAAAGACATCCTTTGGAGATCTTTAACTCACTAAAGGCCCTTCAGGAATATGGTCTGATTCATTTGTCGGAGTCCTTTTTCACCCCAAGTAAACTTCGTTTTGCCATTGACCAGCGCAAGATGTATGAATTTCAGGTAGCCAATGACCAGTTCGATGCATTGATCAAAGCTTTGTTGAGACTCCATGGAGGAGAGTTGTATCAGAACTTCGTTAAGCTGCAAGAGAATAACTTAGCAGCTCTTCTAGGCCTTTCAGTTGACCAATTGAGAACCAACCTCAATTATTTGGCAAAAAGAGAGATAGTGGAATTTAATCCACAGAAAGACCAGCCGCAGTTGACATTCTTAATGCCAAAGCAAGATGTTAAATCCATACCCATTGATGAGAAGGCATTAAAAGTAAAGCGTCAACAAAAGCTAAATAAAATGGAGGCCGTGATCTCATACCTTCATGATGAAGAGGACTGCAGGACCAAGCAGCTTTTGGCATATTTCGGAGAGTCAGATTATGGTAATTGTGAGGTTTGCGATAATTGTATTGATAGACATAGACATGATAAAGCTGATTATCACCGAGAGCATTATGAAAAGCAGATCAAAGAGTTTTTGAAGGTAGAAGAGGGGATGACAGAAGATGAATTAGTACGCGTTCTAGATCCTTCCGATAAGAAGCTTTTTCTACAGCTACTAAGTGAGCTCATCGATCATGGAGATTTACATTATGATGATTTCGGGCTGTTGCATTCATCAAGAAAAACATAGAGATGCTTTTAGCTGTTACAGATTGATTACCTTTAGAGTATGGGCTTTTTCGATGATGTGGTAGGAAAGATATTCGGTAAACAAGTGCCTAAGTCTGCTTTTATTCATGAGGTGCTAAGCCGTAATGAGAAGGAATTAGCTTCTTATGATGAATGGATTAGATCAGATCAGTCAAGAGAATTAATCAAGGAAGTGGAACGTGCCTATTATCTGAAAAAACAAGGCATCCTATCTTACCTAGATGTTCACGTTTTAGAAACGGCTTATTCTAATGGTTTTGCGATCAGCTATAAACCTGAAGTAGGTAAAGAGAATTTCAGAAATTTGTTTGATCACTTGAAAGAGGTGGTTTTACAAAATGGCTACAAAATGTCTCAATCCGATCGTAAAATTCTGGATAAAGAGGAGCATGAGGAGACGATTGAAAAATGGTATCTTAAACCGATCGCGGAAGAATTAGAAACCAAGGTAGTAAACCAACGTTTCGGTAATGTACTGATAGAAAAAACAGAGATCGACAGAAAGCCTAGCTATATTAAATTGATGGCTAATATTTATCAAGACCGTCAGTATTCTAAAGCGGAACCATTTCAGGGCTTACTCGATAAATTGTTTGAACTTTAAACTGACAAAATGAGAAAATACTTATTGACTTTATTGGTTGTTGCTTTTGCACTTGGAATGCAACAAGAAGCGGATGCTCAGATATTCAACACAAAGTTAAGGATCACAGTTGTAGATGAATTGGGAAATGTAGTGCCTGAAGCAGAAGTAACCCTTTATGCTACAAAGGCAGACTATAATTCACTTAAAAACCCGGTATTTGAAACAACAAAAACAGATCAAAAAGGTAGAGTAACTTTTAAGAAATTAGAGAAGAACGAATATTACGTGCGAGTAGTCAAAGATGATATGACTAACGCAGGAGGTGGGGAGATTATTTCTGGATTGGAAATTCGAAAACTGAATAAGGCCAATGTCGTTATTTCTGAGCTCTGACAGAGCTGACCTAAGAAAAGAATTAGAATCATACTCCTCAGAGTATGAAGTAGAAAAAGCATTCAAAGAACGGATGCTTTTTCTACTTGATAACCATGCCAATTGCTTCGAAAGAAGCCTAGAGTTTGCGCACTTTACAGCCTCAGCCTGGGTGATCAATGATTCAAGTGATGAATGCTTACTAACCCATCATGCCAAGCTGAATAGGTGGCTACAGATTGGAGGCCATGCCGATGGAGAAGAAGACTTGAAAAGAGTTTGCTTAAAAGAAGTTCATGAGGAATCCGGCCTGTCAAAAATATCGTTAGTAAATGGAGAGATATTTGATCTGGATATTCATCTAATCCCTGAGCGTAAGGGTATTCCGGCTCATGATCATTATGATGTTAGGTTCTTGGTTCTAGCAGATCGGAACGAAGAGATCAAGTTTAACCATGAGTCAATGGAAATGAAATGGGTGTTATTAAAAGATGTGGATCAAATGTCAGCTGGCAATGATTCTATGAAAAGAATGGTGAACAAAACCTTTGAATTAAGAATTAAATAGAGCTATTCATCGTATCCTATATGAGGCTGACTGTTATATTTAACCAATGATCAATAGTTTGAGAAAAAACTTCCCCCTGATTATTATAAGTGCTTATTGTTTGGCAACCCTTTTTTGGGCTTTCATTCCGAAGCATGAAAAAGAAACTACATACTCGATAGAGAGTCCAGAAAGTTCATTCTTCCAAGAAGGAAATGTTCAGTCTAGGATAGAATATGAGACCGAAATGGTAGTTGACCCCAAGACTGGGGTCATCCCTCATAACATCAGACAAAAGGAGTTACAGTTCGCTAAGGAGCTTAATCTGCAAAACCAGTTGTTGAAGAACCGATTGGAGCGTTCTGACGCCAACTCTGCACAACAAAATTCAGTTCTTAACTGGTCACCTATCGGTCCCCAGAACATAGGAGGTCGAACTCGAGCCATTCGATTTGATATTCGAGATGAGAATTTATTGATCGCAGGCGGTGTAACCGGAGGGATTTATAAATCAACGAATTTGGGTCAGCAATGGACAAGAGTGAGTGGTATAGATGAAGTTCAAAGTGTCACAAGTTTAGCCCAGGACAAAAGGGCTGGTAACCAAGATACTTGGTATTACGGTACGGGAGAATTAATAGGGAATTCTGCCAGAGCCCCTGGGGCACCTTATAGGGGAGACGGAATATATAGATCGACTGATAATGGAGATAGCTGGACACCACTGCCTTCAACACAGATCAATAGCCCGGGGTTTTTTGGTTCACCTTTTCAATATGTATGGGACTTGGCGGTAGGAACAAATCCAAATCAAGATGAGATCTATGCTGCAGTTATAGGAGGTATAGTTAAGTCCATTGATGGTGGAGATACTTGGGAAACTGTCTTAGGGGTGAATTTATTAGGAGCACCGGATGGAACAGATTTGAATGATGCACTTACCCCATTTTATACAGATGTACACATCGCTACTAATGGTGACATTTATGCCACTTTGAGCTCTGCTACAAATAGACAAGATCAGACTTATGCTCAAGGAGGGGTTTATAGATCTGTTGATGGTGTTAATTGGAGTTCCGTTCTCGAAATGTCGAGCAGAGTAAGTAGAAGAATTGAGGTTAGAACTTCTGAATCTAGTCCTAATATTGCTTATTTCCTTGCTGACATGGGGAGTGGAAATTATGAACTCTGGCGCTATGATGCGGCAACAGCACAACTTCTGAATTATTCTCCGAATGTTCCCGATGGTTCCAATAACATCGAAGAATTCGAATCACAAGGTTCTTATAATTTGACTTTAGGCATTCACCCAGATGATTCAAATGTAGTTTTCATAGGCGGCACAAACTTATATAGGTCTACAGATGGCTTTTCAAGTAGAAGAGAGATTGATTGGATAGGAGGCTACAATCCAGATAATTCTGATGATGCTCCTGCTCTTTATCCAGGTCATCACCCAGATCAACATGAGCTTTTGTTCCTGCCTTCTGACCCCAATAAGATGATCTCTGCGAACGATGGTGGAATATTTTTTACGGAAAACAATCTAGCAGAAGAGATTGAATACACTTCACTGAATAATGGTTTTGTTACAACTCAATTCTACACTGCAACTTATAGCAGATATGAATTGGAAGATTTTGCGATTGGCGGCACTCAGGATAACGGATCAATCCTCACCTTTGATCAAGATTTTAATAATGGACCTAATGGAATAAATGTAATTGGTGGTGATGGCGGTTTTACGGCTACTACACCAATAGGAGTTTATTATTACATGTCTTTTCAGAATTCTCAGATCTACAGGCTAACGATTAACAGTGAAGCGCAGATCACCTCTTTTGCACGAGTTGACCCAACAGGAGGTGCCTCAGACCCTTCTCAGCCTTATCTATTTATCAATCCTTATGTACTTGACCCAAACAATACCAATCGAATGTATCTGGCGGGGGGGAGTCATGTTTGGTATAATAGAAACCTTTCTCAAATCCCGGGTGGCGAACAGGTACCTACAGGGGTAAATTGGAAGCAACTGGAAAGAACCGAGGTCGAAGCCGGGTCAATTACAGCCATTCAAGTCTCTACTGAACCCAGAAACGTATTGTATTATGGAACAGGGAATGGACAGTTATTCAAAGTGATCAATGTCCACTCTCTAGATTATTCAGTCATAGAACTGACACAAAATATAACTCCTAATAATGGTTCATCAGGAAATGGATCCTATATCCGATCTATTGCGATAGATCCAACTGATGCCAATCACTTACTAGTTTGTTATTCGAATTATGGAGTTCCGAGCATTTTCAGGTCTACCAATGGAGGCCTAACGTTTACTGATATCTCGGGTAACCTTGAAGAAAATCCTGATGGAAGTGGTAATGGTCCATCTGTTCGATGGGTAAGCATAGTGCCTACCATCGATGGAGCAAATACTTATTTTGCAGGGACTACTACTGGTCTCTATTCCTCACTATTGGTCGATGGTCGAAACACGATTTGGGATCAAGAGTCTCAGAGTGGCATTGGTAATTCAGTTGTTAATATGATCGATTATAGAAGATCTGATGGGAAGATAGTTGCTGCAACACACGGGAATGGGTTATTCACATCTCAGGTCAGTAATGTTGTTCAACCAGAAGAGATCGCAGTGGGTGAGTTTCTTTTAGAGGAACTTTATCCTAATCCTTTTTCAGAAGATGTTGCAATCAAAATCAACTTACCAGAAACTCAATTTGTCCTAATAAGAATCTATGACACTCAGGGTAATCAAATTCGATTGATCTCAAGTAATTTAGGCTTTAGGGGGGAGAATGAGTTCTTTTGGGATGGAAATGATGTCTATGGAAATCCTGTTGCCAATGGAGTTTACCTCATTCGCGTAACCTATAAAGGTCAGAGTGAAGTGAGAAGAGTCATCCTTCAGAGAAATTGAGTTTTTGAAGTTCAATGTCTCGACTATCTTTGCGGTCTAAACTTCAAGTATGACCCATCTTAGATTCAAATCACTAACAGGCATATTATTCGTATTTTTACTTTTTTCATGTTCACCTTCGGAAGAGGAACTTGTAGAAGAAGGAAGGAATTTAATGGGGGTTGAGAATTATGCAGAAGCGATTAAAAAATTCAATTCAGCTTTAGAGCAGAACCCTTACAACTATACTGCTCTTAATGCCAAAGGTGTTGCATTACTTCGTATCGGTCAATTGGATGAATCTATTGAGGTGTTCACAACCGCCATCAATTCTGATACTACTCAGTATCAGGCTTTCTTTAATAGAGGTAATGCTTTTAGGCTCTTAGGTAGAGATAATGAAGCAATGCTAGATTATGACTATGTGATTCAAATTCAACCAGATGTGGTTGATGCCTATGTAAACCGAGGTGCGATACTTTTTAAATATAGTGAGTTTGATCGGGCTCTTTTCGACTATGAATTCGCTTTGCGAATGGAGCCGAATAATCCTTTGCTTTATCTTAATAAGGGCAAGGCAGAACTCAGGATCAATAATTCTGACGATGCTATTTTTGACTTGAAAAAAGCTATAGAGATGAAGCCGGATTATGGAGAGGCCTATTATTGGCTGGGATTAGCTGAGCTAGCTTTAGAAAAGAGAACGGAAGGATGCGAGTATCTCTCGAGTGCGCAAAGTCTTAATTTTGGGGCAGCGGCTGAAGCAATTTCTCAAAACTGTAAGTAAAAGTGGCTACTATTGGGCAAGATATTTCAGTAGTAAAAAAACACCTTGAAGAAGGCAAGCTAGTTGCTGTTCCTACAGAAACTGTGTATGGTTTGGCAGGTAATGCTTTTAATGAATCGGCAGTTACTTCAATTTTCAAAGTAAAGAACCGGCCTTCTTTCGATCCTTTAATTGTTCATACTAATTCAATTGAAAAAGTTGAAATGTTCGTGGAGGAAATTCCTGAGTTAGCACATCAGCTAATAAATAGATATTGGCCAGGGCCTTTGACCATCTTGCTGAGAAAAAAGAAATTGATCCCGGATCTTGTGACTTCTGGATTAGATACAGTTGCCGTAAGAATTCCCTCACACCCTTTGACACTCGAACTTTTATCACAGTTAGATTTTCCTTTAGCAGCGCCAAGTGCAAATCCTTTTGGTTACGTCAGCCCAACTCAACCTAAGCATGTCGATGATCAGTTAGGAGATAAGTTGAGTTATATCTTGGATGGAGGTGCCTGTGAGGTTGGTGTTGAATCCACCATCGTTAGTTTTGTAGATGAACCCCCTAGGGTGTTGAGGTTAGGAGGATTGGCCATAGAACAAATTGAATCATTAATAGGAAGTGTTAAGGTTAATATTCATTCAAGTTCGAAGCCTTCTGCACCGGGAATGTTGAAAAGTCATTATGCTCCCGGTAAATCGATTGAATTAATTAATGACTTCGATTTAAATGCAACACATGATTTTTCTGCGATTGGAGCAATCGTTTTTCAGGATCTGTTGAAGGAATTGCCAACAAAGAACCAAATTCAATTGTCAGCTACTGGCGATTTGAATGAGGCAGCTAAAAACTTATTTTTGGCTTTAAGGCAAATGGACGAAAATACTAAGATCCATACGATCCTAACTGAATTCGTTCCCGAAGAAGGATTGGGGCGAGCAATTAATGATAGAATTAAAAGGGCAACAGCCCAAACCAAATAAATATGAGAAGCTTAGAAGATTTCAATTTCAATGGTAAAAGAGCACTCATTAGAGTGGATTTTAATGTCCCTTTAGACGGTGAATTTCGAGTCACGGACGACACAAGAATCAAGGCAGCTATTCCTACCATTAAACATGTCCTAGATGATAATGGATCAGTAGTTTTAATGTCACATTTAGGCAGGCCTAAAGACGGTCCGGAAGAGAAATTCTCGCTAAAACATCTAGTCGACCACCTTTCTGGAGTTCTTGGGCGAGATGTTAAGTTTGGCGGAGATTGTATTGGAGAGGAAGCCAATGGGATGTCTTCAAGGCTTAAAGGTGGAGATGTCTTGTTGTTGGATAACCTCAGGTTCTACAAAGAGGAAACTCAAGGGGATGAGTCTTTTGCTAAGAAGTTGAGCATCCATGGAGATATTTATATCAATGATGCCTTTGGAACAGCACATAGAGCGCATGCTTCCACTTCTATTATAGCACAATATTTTGAGGAGAAGGGCTGTGGTTATGTAATGCAGGCGGAGCTCGATAACGCCCAAAAGGCATTAGATAATGCTCAAAAGCCTTATACCGCCATTATGGGAGGCGCTAAGATCTCGGATAAGATCTTGATCATTGAAAGACTTTTAGATAGAGTAGACAACCTTGTGATTGGAGGAGGCATGGCCTATACTTTCTTTAAGGCCATCGGTGGTAATATTGGTAATTCTTTAGTCGAAGAAGATAAGCTCGATCTCGCGAATCGATTGATTAAAAAGGCAAAAGAGCTTGGGGTGAATCTTATGCTTCCTATCGATTCAGTAATTGCAGATGCATTTAGCAACGATGCGCAGACACAGATCTGTCATAATACTTCTATTCCCGAAGGATGGATGGGACTTGATATTGGTCCAGAAGCTGCTGAAGTTTTCAGTCAGTCTATCAAAGAATCTAGAACAATACTTTGGAATGGCCCAATGGGTGTTTTTGAAATGTCTAAGTTCTCAGCAGGAACTAAATCTGTAGCCGAAGCTATAGTTGAAGCGACTAAAAATGGAGCATTCTCATTGATAGGTGGGGGCGATTCTGCCGCGGCAGTTAATACTTTTGGTCACGGTAATGACGTGTCATATGTCTCCACTGGAGGTGGAGCACTTTTAGAATATATGGAAGGAAAGACTCTACCAGGAGTGGCTGCCCTGGAGGCATAGTGCTTAAAAAGTTGATTAATAGTAAGGCACCATTTAGTGCCTTTTTTAATGCGTTTCTGAATAATGGGTAATAAATTTTATCTTATGACGACTACAGAGCCTTGTTGTTCAAAAGTCCCTCTCTCCGGCTCGAATAGAGAGGTGTACTTCATAATGTAGGGATAAGTACCGACCTGAACTAGCTCACCATTAACAGTTCCATCCCATTTGAATTCAAGAGTATTGCTTTGATAGATCAATTCTCCCCAACGGTTATAGATCAATATAACAAAGTTGTCAACAAAATCATTTGGGAAGACTGAGAAGGTATTATTTGGAGGGTCACTACTTGGTGCAAAAGCATTTGGAGCTACAACCTCAGGGTCACAGCTTTCGATAACGGTCACCGTATCTGTTTGTACACAACCTATGGCAGTAGTCATAGTGACTATATAATCGCCAGGTTCATTAACAGTTAGAGTTCTACCTCCCGCAGGATAAGGCTGACCATCTCTCGTCCATTCATAAGTTGCAAAACCTCTCCCTGCTAATAGTATTGGATTGTTCGTACGTGTCGAGCAAAAGTATTCAATATCTGGTAATTCGCCTTCAGGAATAGCCTGTCTGCTGATGTTTATGCTTCTTTCAAAAGTACAGTTTGCAACGTTGGAAAGAGTTGCAGTATAACTCCCTTCATCCTGGATATTAATACTTTGTCCTGAACCTACATTTTGACCATTTCTTGTCCATACAATATTTGTTACTGTTCCTGATGTCACATTAACCCTTAAGGTAATTGGTGAACCATCATCACAAGCAGGGGAAGAGGAAAGAGTAGCACTTAATTCTTCAGGTATGTTTACGTTTTCAGTAACCTGATTGAAGCATGTGATATTATCAGCATGTCTTGCGGTAACAGTATAATCACCTGAAGCACTAACTGTAATAGTTCTTGATGTTGCTCCATTAGACCAACTGTAAGCATAGGTAGATCCGGCTTGAGGGTTTGTCACTTCAGCTTCCAAAGTGATCTCACCATCACATATGTCTCCAATCGTATTGATGACAATGCTTGGTTGTATAGTTAAGTCAACGACTACATCTTGGCTAACGATACATGAACCGGCAGCACTTGCCGTTACTGTGTATGTACCACTTTCCGGGACATTAACATTAGCTCCGGTATTAGAATAACCATTTGGACCTGTCCACAAGAAGGTAGCACCCGTTGTGGTTGAACTTGCTGTTAAATTTGCGTTTGCCCCACAAGCCTCAATAAAGGGCTCGGTAGTAAGTTCTACCGGTAGAGGTTGATCTATATTAATTCCTGTTTGACTCTGAAGACAACCACTATTTGAACGGACCTCGATACTATATGTGCCCCCAGAAAGTCCAGTGATTTCAAAATCAAAAGTGGAGGCAACTATTGCTGAATTAATTGTTCCTAAAGATGAAGAGCCATCGTCAGTGTTAGTCAAGACATATGATATTGGAAAAACATCTGCACTAAGGTTTATTAGCAATGAGCCCGTAGGATTCGAGCAATCTGCATCGGAAGGGGTTATAGAACCTATTGTGAAGTCAGGTGGGTCGTTCTGTACTTGAATATTTTCAATAGTGTTGATACAACCACTACTTACGTCTGTAAAGGTTACTGTATAGGTATCTGCCACCAAGGTTTCAATTAACTGATTAATTGGCCCTGACAAGGTGCCCTGGTCTACTGTCCCTACAGAGTTGCCTGTAACTGTGTAATCATACACTCCTGAGCTGGTCAAATTCAATTCAAAACTTCCATCTGAGGCTCCACATGCTGGGTTGACTATGTTTTGTGCTAAAGCATTAGCTAAAGGATTGATAGTTACTCTGGTTGTATCATTTGTGAAACAGCCTATTGACACTGGGTCTTCAATTGACACCACATAGATATATTCGCCAGGTACTGAGCTGTTTACAGTAGCTCTTCTCTGATTTGGGAGTGTTGTTGTCGAATTGTCTGGATTGATGACTGTCCAGATATAATTATTTGCAGTAACATTAGGGTCTAAAATCAACTCTGCATCCTGACAAATAGTACTGGCTTCAGGTAATTCAATCTCAAAAGGTGGTCCGGCAAATATATCTCCAGTACTTGAGCAGCCGAGTGCATTTGCTATCGTAATCGTATAGATCTCTTCACTATCGATGGAATAACTTCTGTTTGTTGAAATTACCTGACCTTGGCTATTTGTCCATTCGAAGGTTAGACCTGTTGCATCTACTCCTGGATCACCAAGTGCATCTATTACTGTAGGCTGGCCCTCGCAGATTGAAATAGCCTGTGGAACCAAAGGAGGGTCAGGTGTTGCTAATACTTCGATGGGTTGTACTAATGTTGTGTCATAGCCACATCTATTTGAGATGTTTAATGATATGTTGAAAAGCCCTGCTTCAGATGGTGAGAATACATAGGCTGTATCTTGCCCTTCGGCACTAAAGATCGTTGAATCGCTATCTTGATTGGTGATGGACCAACGGAAAACATCTATATCGGATGTGCCAGACCCCGTCATCTCTATTCGTTCCTCTACACAAGTCTCATCAGGAGCAGACATAGATGGCTCTTGCTGAGGATTGGCATTACTTTGAACGATATTTGGTAAACCTAGCCTGGAATATCCAACCAATAACTCTACAGCATTCTCAGTGAATCCTGATGTGGCGGTTGTGTCTTCATTGGCAGTTATTTGACTTACAAAGGTAGATCCGCCAGGATTACCTGGGGTTTCAATAGCTACATAAACAGCTCCATTTGGTCCAGTTTGTATTTGTCCATAATTAACATTCAAGCTGGCTGTTTCTGTTATAACTGTCCTTGAAGAGAACCTTGAAGCAACTGTAGAAAATGTGTCGATTCTGTATTCTAAAATTCGACCACCAGGGGAGCCACTATTTCGGTTATTTAAAGAAGCGAACAGTTTGTTGCCGCCAGGTGAGAAATGGACATCATATACTTCGTCATTAGCTGATCCTCCCTCGTTAAGGTCTATCCGGTATTCAAATTCTAAGACTTCTCCTGTATTTGGGTCGAAATCAAAAAGCTCTACATAGTCCTCAATACCATCAACAATAGAGACTGCAATTCTCTGTCCATCTGCGGAAAATTTCATGCCACTTTGGGCAAATTTTGGATCATTATATGAGTGCTCTCCTCCATAAGAGGATATGACGGCTGTTCCAATACCATTTTCTGTTATTGGATAAGCCCTAAATGTATTGTTCCCATACTCGTGTGCTAGAAGCCAATAGCCATTTCCTCCTTCTAAAGAGGCTAGTCTTTCTGTATTATTGGCATAAAGCGTAATGTCTTTTAAGACAACATCTCCATTGCCATTATCAGCTTTCATATCTACTATTGAATACTTCAGCTCATATGATTCATCACCATATACCTCTTTGGTAGTAAATACATAATACATTGTTTCATCCTCAACAAAAGGAATGATAAGGACAGATTGAACGGCAGTGCTATCACCTCCTATTTCAGTACCATTCGGCATTCTTCCATTTTCTCTATTCCAAACGGAGGTTCCATTTGTATAGAATAGGACATCCCCATTGGCATCAGAGATAGTAGATGTTCCTGCTGGAGCATCCATGGCATGAGCCTCCGTTATACTTCGTGGAGGAGGGTCCAGGTCTTCTTCTTCGTTGAAATCAAGTCCTGCCCCATTACCAAAATACCAGATGTTTGAAGTTTGCCCTTCATCACCATAAACAGTCACTCTTCCAGTTCCATAGACAGGACAACCACCACCTGTTGGTGTTACCACTACCCAATAATCTCCAGACTCAGTAACATCTATGGTTTGAGTGGTTTCTTCTGTGCTCCATAGATATTCATAAGAGCCACCACCTCCGCCACTGCCACCTCCACCACCGGAGCTCTGAGGTTCAGCATCTAATGTTAGTGTTTCTCCTGGACAGATAGTAGTGTCAGGTAATGACAACTCTAATGTATTTTCAATTACAGTTCCCGTCACCATAGATGAAGATACTCTACCATTGATCATAACAGTTAAAGTGCCTAAGAGTGGCCCCGCTTGATCGAAGCTTAGTGATGGAGCAAATTCTTGAGATTGAACCCCTAATGATGGGAAGTCCCAAAGTATTCTGTCTGGTATGGCAGTCGGAGGATCAAATATTGGATAAAATTGGATAGGAGTATCTTGACAAAGGTCCCCCATTTGAACTTCAGCAGAAACCATAGGGGCATTATTCCTAGCAGGGCTGGCCTGATTGAAATAAGAGGACTGAGGGTTGAAATCCTCGAAAATAGCTTCTTCAATATCCAAGACATTAACGGCACTATCAGTTTGATTGATCCTATTCAACTGGAAAACATTCCTAGCAGTATTGCTTATTATCTGATAAATAGCGCTATCAGGAGCTAGTTTTAAGCTAAGGCTAGATTGAGAAGAATAAGTATCTACGGCTTCAATACTAGCATCAGGGCGAGTGTCATTAAGGTTGAATCGATATAAACCGCCTTGTGTTCCATTCCGGCTGAAGTATAAAAATTGGCCTGAAAAGGACCACCCTGCTGAGCCCCCGAATGATTCATTTCTATTCAATGAATTTAAGATAGTAGTTTCTCCTGTGAGAAGTGTAGGGTCTGTTTCGTCAAAATTAATGACTTCAATATTTGTATTGTTCTGAGGAATTATAGCGATCCTACCAGTTCCTGGATGAAAAGAAAAATGGCTAGCTCTTAATTGATCATTGGTTAAAGTAAGATTTCCAGCAGGGGTGAAGGTTTGGCCCAATTCAGGAACATTATGAATGTCAATTTGTCCCGTGCTTGCATTTTGGGTGATGAGCCAAAAGGCTCTGCCATCTCTAGAGCCTATTACTATCATGCCATCAGATCGGTCGGTTATTCCAGTAGCTTGATTTTTAAAAGGAGTAGAACGTGTGATTCCGGCTGGAGGGCCCTCTGTTCTGTTTCCTTGAGCAACTGTTTCAATCATAGAATAAAAGACCTCACCACTTGAACTTCTATGGATGATATAATGATAATCATTTCCTAGTGCCCCGGGAACAGGGCTTGAAGCTAATGCTTGTATACCATTTGGGTCCGTGTTAAGTCCATTGCCATTCTGCATAACCTGATGAGTGCCATCATATACATTCAAGCCATCAGAGTAAAAGAGTAAGTCACCTGTAGTTGGGTCAGTAGCTGTTAACTTTTCTCCTAAGTTGTTTTGAGCCAACTTGCCAGGAATAAGGGATAAGTTCTTTCTTGGACCCTTACCAAAAAATAGAGCTGTGTCATTACCAGTGAAGTACCAGTTATGATCTGTGTAATCTTGAGCAGTTAGAGGTAAAGATTGACACAAAATAAATACCAGGAAGAGTATTGTATGCTTCGCGGACACTTTATATTGATCTGTTGTTAAGTAAAGAGGTTGAAGATCTAACTCTTAATACGCTATTCTAAAGGTTTTTATTATCTTCGCCCCTTCATTATTAAGCCCTAAGTTAACGGAAATCTGATTGGTAGGAACGGGTACTTTCAACAGAAAAAGTATAAAATTCTGTTAGGTCATATATTACTATCAGGGGTTACATCCGTTTAATTGTTAAAAGATAGATGCGCAAGCTCTTTGTTTTCTCCATAGTATTAGCTAACCTGTTTGTTTTCAATAACTTGAAGGCACAGGATCCGCAATTCTCTCAATTCTATGCCGCTCCACTCTACATTAATCCTGCGTTTACTGGAGCATCAGAGTACACAAGACTTGGAATCAACTACAGAAATCAATGGCCTAATCTGGAGTCATCATTTACTACCTTTTCTTTTTATGCAGATCATTTTTTACAAAAGTATAATAGTGGGATCGGATTGATAGTAACTTCAGATACTGAAGGTTCTGTAGGCTTAAAATCTACGAATGTTGGCTTGAGTTATGCCTATCAATTAAGAATTAGTGAGAATCTAGTCTTTAGACCTGGTATTCAGTATAATATGTTTACCAGGAACATTGGCTTTCAAGACTTGGTTTTTGCAAATCAAATAGACCCGATCACTGGTGTTGTGACAGGCCCTGCAACAGACCCTTCAGTCATAAATGGGATGGAAAGTATTTCATTTGGAGATATAAGCGTTGGTGGAATCTTTTACTCACGTTCAGTATTTCTTGGAGCTGCTGTTCAGCATTTGTCAGAGCCAAATCAATCATTTATTGAAGGAGGAAATAGTCCTCTTCCCCAAAGAATGACAATTCATGGGGGTATAAAAATACCTCTAGGCCAAGGCCCATTGCGTAAAGATCTAACTTATACTTACGCTGAAAGGAGTATAACTCCAGTTTTTCAGTATAAAACACAGGGTAAATTCTCTCAGTTAGATGTTGGCGCTTTTGTTCATTTAGAGCCTATCAATTTAGGAGTGCACTATAGGGGGGTTCCATTCAAACAATTTGAGAATTTCCCGAATAATGAAGCTATTATCTTTTCTTTGGGGGTTACAACAAACAACTTCAATATTGGTTATAGCTTTGACTATACCATCTCTGAGTTAGGTATTGAGGCAGGAGGAGCACATGAATTTTCAATGTCCTACTTCTTAGACTTCAATAAACCTTCGAGGGTTCCTAGAAGTAGATGGAGAATCCCTTGTCCAAAAAATTAAAATAAAGATTTTTCATGCTTCCAGAGAATTGGCTATACCTAATAATTGGTATCGTATTTCTAGATTACTTGGTCGATCAGATCTTAGACTTTTTGAATGTTAAGCATTCTAAAAACAAAGTTCCTGTTGCATTAAGTGATATCTATGACGCAGATGAATATGCCAGGTCTCAAGAATATCAAAAGACCAAATCGAGATTCGGTTTCATCACATCTGCATTTAGTATGATCCTCACACTGATGTTACTCTCATTTGGAGGATTTGGGATACTAGACGAGTTTTTAAGAAATTACATAGAGGATCCTGTGCTCTTATCTTTATTGTTTTTTGGCTCACTATTTATTCTAAGCGATATTGTGAATACACCTTTTGCTTATTATTCAACCTTTGTAATCGAGGAGAGATTTGGATTCAATAAAACAACGATCAAGACTTTTATTGGCGATAAGCTCAAAGGCTATCTTTTGACCATAATTATAGGGGGGATATTAGGTTATGCTCTACTTTGGATCGTCCATCAATTAGGTGAGAATTTCTGGATCTATGCTTTTACCCTAGTTTCAGCTTTTATACTGATTATGAATTTATTCTATACTTCATTGATCTTGCCATTATTTAATAAGTTAAAGCCACTAGAGGATGGTGGATTAAAAGATAAAATCCTCTCTTATGCTAAAGGAGTTGACTTTCCTCTTGAAAACATCTTTGTGATTGATGGTTCAAAAAGGTCGACCAAGGCCAATGCCTTCTTTTCAGGAATAGGAAGAAAGAAAAAGATAGTTCTTTACGATACCCTGATAGAAAAACATACAGAGGAGGAATTAGTGGCAGTCTTGGCACATGAAGTTGGTCACTTTAAAAAGAAACATATTGTGCTGAGCCTATTCTTGAGTATTCTTCAAATGGGGGTCACCTTTTATATTCTTAGCCTGTTTGTGTTCAGTGAGAACTTATCCTTGGCATTAGGTGGAGATCAAATGTCAGTACATCTTAATTTTATTGCTTTTGGACTCCTTTATACTCCTATATCTAGATTAACAGGTTTAGCTATGAATGCTTTAAGTCGCAAGAATGAGTTTGAAGCAGATGAGTTTGCTGTTACTACATATGAGGGGAAGCCATTAATGGATGCATTGAAAAAATTATCAGTATCGAGTTTGAGTAATTTGACACCACATCCTGCTTATGTCTTTGCTCATTATTCGCATCCTCCATTGTTAGAAAGATTGACTGCCATGGAAGCTATTTCAACTCAAGAAGACAATGAAGTTTAAACTATTATTTAATGATCTAAAGGAAATTGATATCAATATTTCCCTGATATCTCATTAGATAACTTACGCCTTGTTCAGCATTCATATTGTCGAACAGAACCTTGTGTAAAGTTTCTGTGATTAAAGGCTTGAGTCCCTGACTATCTGCCATTTGCTTAATGATCTTAATCGTATTTACTCCTTCAGCGGTTTCTTCCATTTGAGATAGAGCCTGTTCTAAGGTTGCGCCCTGACCTATTTTATAACCCAACGTGTAATTGCGACTATTTGTACTTGTAGTAGTAGCTACTAGGTCGCCTATGCCTGCTAGACCCACAAAGGAGCTAATTTCTCCGCCCAAAGCTTGACCCAAGTAGATCATTTCAACTAATCCTCGGCTAACCAATAACCCTCTAGAATTTTCTCCTAAGCCTAAACCTGATAGGATACCTGAACCAATAGCAATAATGTTCTTTAGGACTCCACAAAGCTCTACTCCTCTTAAGTCCGAATTGCCATATACTTGAAAATTATCAGAACGCAACAGTGCTTTGCCCTTGCTAACTACTTCGTTAAAAGGCGAGGCTATAACAGTAGCTGCTGGGTGGCCAAGAGAAAGTTCTGAAGCCAAATTAGGTCCTGCCATGCAACCAACTCTAACTACAACAGTTTCTTTACGGATCAATTCACTCATGGTGAAAACATGATCTTTATTTAGAACGAAGTCAGGGTTTTTAATTGTAGGAATCTCAAGATGAAGGCCTTTTGTTCCATGGATTAGCATATGGTAAGGCCTTAAGTGTGGCCCTAAGTCATGAACTAACTGTTTAAAATTTGAAGATGGAACCATTGGGAAGAGCACATTGCATTCCTGAGGGAGATCTTTCAGGCTATTGGTTAGCTGAATGTTCTTGGCTAATTTCTGGCCTGAAGAAATACCTGTTTCTTTAATGCTGTCAAAGCTTTCTTTGCTTCTGGCATAGAGGAGCACATCTGTATTGTTCGCCAGAATATTAGCGACAGCCGTGCCAAAACTCCCTGCTCCAATGACTCCGACTACTTCTTTAAACATAATTTTCAAGGTTATAGCCTGTCAAACGATTATGATAGTAGTACAGCAGATTAAGATCTTGTGTAGTTATATCACCTTGTTTGTTCTTGATCAATGGTCGTTTCGCATGATACATACCTACGTTTTTTAAACCGTGCTCAATGATCTTCTCCGGATCTCCAGTAAGATAAGGAGAGACACCTACTTCACCAGCATTATGCATACGGTGCACCTTGGCCAATACTTGTTCAAATGAACTTTTAAATTCAGAATAGTCTAGAATCAGATCTTCCTCTGGAAGTCTTAGTAAACTGTAAAGATCTAGCTTCTTGTATTTTCTTTGTAATAGTGTAAATGCAGTGAAAGCAACCAAGTGACTTGCAAATACTTTATTAATTCTATGGTATTCTTCAACGATCTTGTCGCTTAACATTCTTGTATATTCGTCCTCTCGCTGCTGATTAGAAGAGATGATCTTACCGTCTTGCGTAAAGTATTCTTGAGTGTCAATGACCCTCCCTTTCTTGTCGTAACTTTGACCTTGATCATCTACATAGTTGCCAAGAACGTCCATGGCTTTACCGATAGAGACTGATATGTCCGATCCTTTTGTAAAGAATTTTATAAGGAATGCGGCAATTCTATACGATGTGGAGTACTCATCATTTTCTACATAGTACCTTTCCTGTCCCTGGAGTTTTAAATATTGCCGAATTAAACTGGGCGCTTCTAAAACAAAGTTGTAATTGAGAGTTACAGGCACTACAAATATTTTTTCCAATGCATCTCGTTTACCCTTTTGGTAGTTTACTCGTTGTGCCTCAATAGCTGTACTCAACAAGCCTAGTTTGAGTCTTTTCTCTACTTGGCCAGAACGAGATCTTGTTCCCCCTGGAAAGAAAAGACTATGACAGCCCCTTTGAATTGCTAGGCTGGAATATGCTTTTAAGGTTTCTAAATAAAGCATGTTCTTCTTTCTGCGGTCAACTTTATAAGCACCAAGGCTATTCATGAAGTAAGCAAAGATCCTAATGTTGAATAAATTCAAACCAGCACCATATATAAAGGCTGGCAATCCAAGCGCACTTATAACCCAACCGATCAATATCGAATCCAAATTACTAAAGTGGGTGGGGACCATTATAATAGTGCCCTTTCTGGCTAAAGTTCTTAGCTGGTCGACTCCTCCTGTAATATGAATTTTATCCTGTAGAGTATATTGAGTACTGAAGATAGACCAGAATCCACGGGCTCTGGAGGCATTGAGTAATCTGGCAAATCCGAAGGTCACAATGGAACGAGCCATGCGATACCTAGACTTTTTAAAATTACCGGCAATCTCATTTGCATATCGGGCTATGATGTCTTTAAGAATTCCCTCTAGCTTTTCATCTTTTTCATCTTCATTTTCAGAATTAGAGATCTCAAGTAGTCTTTCTTTTACTGTTTTAAGGAATACGGCTTCGTCAGCAGGATCAACTGCCCATGGGTTTCTCTTGATTCTCAGTTTTTCTCTAAATAGAGTGGTTTCGATCTCCTCGATAATCCCATCCCTAGATTTATTCTGCTCTTTGATGCGCTTGATGCTCTCGGTGATAACGTCTTGTATAAAAGCAGGGCGATTGCGGCTAAGTTCAACTACCGGCCATTCGTTGATACCTCCTGGGAGGACCTGCTTATACTTTTGCTTTTTATAATCTTTGGAGGGTGACTGCATTCAAAACGCTTCTCTCGAAAATAAAGTAATAATCTTAATAATAGTCAGAATTGCTGCTTCAACAGCTGACAAAGTAAATTAATTTCTTGTTCTGAATTGTAACTGTGCAAGCAGATCCTTAGTCTTTCGGTTCCTTCTTTTACTGTTGGACTCAGAATAGGTCGTACATCAAAGCCCTCATTCTGAACTTTTAAGGCAATTTCCTGAGTTTTTTGATTGCCACCGATCACCACAGCTTTAATAGCTGATGGAGTAGCATATTCAGGTAATAGTTCATTAAAAATAGTCTGTTTATTCTCAAGGTTTAAACTGAGGCTGGGTCTGTGGCTAAGGTAATCGAATGCCGAATTAGTGGAGATCAGTTCAAAGTCAGAGGGTGCGGTTGTATAGATAAATGGTCTGGAGAAATTGATAATGTATTCTTTGATTGTTCTATTGCAACTAATACAAGCTCCATGTATTCCCATCCCTTTGCCAAAAGTGTATATGACGGCTAACACCTTGTTTCTGAGTCTCAAATCATTCACTAATCCACTCCCACCTAATCCATAAACTCCGGTGCTGTGTGCTTCATCGACTATCAAATGGGCTCCGGTACTTTCACAAAGGTCCGCCAATTCTGGCAAAGGAGCGAGGTCTCCATCCATTGAGTAAATGGATTCACATGCGACATAGATATTGCCTTCAGCTCGTTCTATTTTATTTTTTAAGTCTAATAAGTTGTTATGCTTAAAAGACCAATTAGTTGCCAGATTCAATCGACAACCTTCTTTTATACAAGCATGTGATAGTTCATCGTAAATGACAGTATCACCTTTCTGCGGAAGGCTTGAAAAGAGAGCCAAATTGGCCATATAACCAGAATTAAACACCAAGGCGCATTCTGAATTGAAGATCTTTGCTAATTTTTGCTCTGTTTCTTCGGTCAGCTCAGAATTGCCCGTGATCAGTCGAGATCCTGTTGACCCATTAAAGTGACCTTTCTCTCGATAATTTTCAAAAATCAACTGTTTGAGTTCTTCAGAACGAGCTAAACCCAAATAATCATTAGATGAAAAATCGATTAAATGAGGTTGACCTTTCTTAATGCTTCTTAAAGAGCCTGATTCTTGGCGGGCAAGTAATTTCTTTTTCAGTTTATCCATTTCTTATTAAATGGTAGTGTGACATTGAAATTATTGTCATTTTTGCCACAATCTACAAAAGCATGAGGATTCTCTGC
>CBFIDS010000101.1:0-11029 GCA_965661435.1 Roseivirga sp. | reverse complement strand
GTAACATTTGTTACTTTGGAAGTCAACATTTTATGAAATAGAGATGGACTTGTTTCGTTAAATTCACGCGATGAAAAACTATATAATAGTTCTTCTTTTAATTTTAGTTAGCTCTTGTGGGGGGATAGATCAGATCTTAGCACCCACTGAAAAGGAGATTGATCCTTCTAAGCCTGATATAACCTTAGAAGATGAAAAGCCTGAAATATCAGATTCCATACCAGATGCTGATTTGAAGGTCAAGAAGAATTTCTATTATGGAGAATATACTAGAAAGAGATTTACCTCCTTTAGAGATAGAAATTCGGAGGACTATCGTCTTTTCAATGTTCTGCGGGAGCCTGTTAAAGTAGACGATTATGTTCGTGATATTTTCTATTATGACACAAGGAATGATGTTATAGCCAGAACTCAAGGTAGAGGGCAAACTATAGAAGAAGTGCTTCATGGTCCTTATGAAAGAATCGTTAACGACATTACCATTGAGAAAGGTAATTTTATCTTTGGCATGAAGCATGAAACGTGGCTTTATCAACGAATGGATTCGACCTTATTCGATAAGGAGCATTACAATAAAGGATGGTTAAGAGATGCGGTCATTACCTACTATGATGAAGATACGAAGACCAAGGTGAAGGAAGTGATTCCTTATCAGTATGGAAAAAAAGAAGGCATATACTATCGATTTTTTGAACATGGTGGGGTAGCTGTTACTGGGGAGTTTTTCTACGACTATAAAGTAGGCGTCTGGACTGAATATCATAATTTTCCAGGAACTGTGGTGCGCAAAAGGGAAATACAATACCCTAGCCAGTTCTATAATTGGGATTTTGAACCATATATACGAAGAGAGTGGAATAGAAATTCACAAACGGTTTATGTATCTAATAAAAGAGCTCAGTAAAAAGCGTCCTTAAGGTGTTCGATTTGCATATTGGTCTGATTGACTACAATGGCCACAATGTCAAATCGAATATCTCCTTTCCAGTTAATTTGCTCTACATAATGATTAGCACCTCTGATAATTGATTCTTGCTGATTTTTAGAAACAAATTCTTCTGGATGACCGAAGCTATTTGAGCTTCTTGTCTTTACTTCAATAAAGATCAAAAGACCTTCACTTTGAGCTATTAGGTCTATCTCTGATCGCCCACTCCTATAGTTTCTTTCTAAGATCTTATAGCCTTTTTGCCTAAGCTCTATCTCGGCCATGGCTTCTCCTCTTTTACCAAACGATTGCATGGATATCAATTAGGTTGAACTTAATTTAGGCAATAAAATCAACTAACTTCAACCTTATAATTAATCTCACCATGCTGAAGAATATCAATCCAACTCAAACTGATTCCTGGAAAAAATTAGAAGCTCATTTTCAAGAGATGAAGGAGGTGCACATGAAAGATCTCTTTAACTCTGAACCTAAAAGGTTTGAAGAATTCTCTTTTCGTTTCAATGATATTTTGGTTGACTATTCTAAGAATATCATTACCAAAGAGACCATTTCGCTTTTAGTGGACCTTGCTCATGAATGTGGCGTAAAAGAAGGTATTAATTCGATGTTCGCTAGTGAAGAGATCAATCAAACGGAAGGCCGTTCTGTGCTTCACGTGGCCTTAAGAAATAGAGGGAATACACCAGTCATGGTTGATGGCAAGGATGTAATGTCAGATGTCCATAGTGCCCTGGATAAAATGAAGTCTTTTGCTGGTAAGGTCACTTCAGGAGAATGGAAAGGTTATTCGGATAAGCCTATCAAGAATATTGTAAACATAGGAATTGGTGGTTCCGATCTGGGTCCAGTGATGGTAACAGAGGCTTTGAAGCCTTATGCAACCTATGGGATTACGCCATATTTTGTTTCGAATGTAGATGGCACTCACATCACAGAAGTCCTAAAATCAGTAGACGCTGAAGAGACTTTGTTCATGATCGCATCTAAGACCTTTACGACTCAAGAAACTATGACAAACGCGTATTCAGCAAAGGAATGGTTTTTGAAAAATGGGGGCTCAGAATCAGACGTGGCAAAACACTTTGTGGCGCTTTCTACCAATGCAGCTTCAGTAGCTGATTTCGGTATAGATACAGCTAACATGTTTGAGTTTTGGGATTGGGTTGGTGGTCGATATTCACTATGGTCATCTATCGGTCTTTCTATAGCCTGTACCATTGGTTTCGAAAATTTTGAAGCGCTATTGGAAGGTGCTTATGAAATGGATCAACATTTTCAGAAGGCCGAAATGACTGAAAACTTACCTGTGCTCCTGGCTATTATTGGGCTATGGTATGGAAATTTCTTTGGAAGTGAGTCTGAAGCGATCCTGCCTTACGATCAATACATGCATCGATTTGCAGCATATTTTCAACAAGGGAATATGGAGAGTAATGGTAAGTATATAGACCGAGGTGGTGAAAAAGTGGCTTATCAAACTGGTCCTATTGTTTGGGGTGAACCAGGAACTAATGGTCAGCATGCCTTTTACCAACTCATCCATCAGGGAACAAAGCTTATTCCATGTGATTTTCTCGCCCCGGCAAAAAGCCAAAATCCTGTTGGCGACCATCATCCGAAACTGCTCTCGAATTTCTTTGCCCAAACTGAGGCATTAATGAATGGTAAAACTCGTGAGGAAGTTGAGCAAGAATTAAAAGAACAAGGAAAGACATCCGAAGAAATTGAAGCCTTGGCTCCATTTAAAGTATTTGAAGGTAACAGGCCAACGAATAGTATTCTTTTTGAAAAACTGACCCCAAAAGTTTTGGGAAGTCTTGTGGCCATGTATGAACATAAGATCTTTGTGCAAGGCTTGATTTGGAACATCTTTAGTTTCGATCAATGGGGGGTTGAATTGGGTAAAGTATTGGCCAAGAAGATTCTTCCTGAGCTGGAGGATAATAGCGATGTGAAAAGCCATGATGGTTCTACCAATGGACTGATCAATGCGTATAAAGAGATGAGGAAATAATGAATAGGAGATATTTATACCCATTAAAATTTGATACAATTTTCAAGGAAAAACTTTGGGGAGGAACCAAGATCAAGGATGTACTTGGAAAGGATTTTTCGCCTTTGAAAAACTGTGGTGAAACCTGGGAAATCTCAGGGGTGCCAGGAAATCTCACTAAAGTTTCAGAAGGGGTGCTTAAGGGAGCTACTTTGCCTGAACTCATAGAAGAGTTCAAAGGAGATTTAGTTGGAGACAAGGTTTTTGAGGCTTATGGCAGTGAGTTTCCGCTTTTGGTAAAGTTTATCGATGCGGCAAAAGATCTATCAATTCAAGTTCACCCAGATGACAAATTAGCTAGGGAAAGGCATAATTCACTTGGGAAATCAGAAATGTGGTATGTGTTTCAAGCAGATAAAGGAGCTAAACTTATTAGTGGATTCAACAGAGATACCACTAGAGAAGAATACCTGCAATATCTAAACAGTGGGAAACTTACTGAGCTTCTTAATGAAGAAGAAGTTGAAGATGGAGATTGCTTTTATCTACCTGCAGGTCGTGTTCATACGATAGGAGCAGGTTTGTTGCTGGCAGAGATACAGCAGTCTTCCGATGTTACCTATCGCATCTACGATTTTGATAGATTAGACGATCACGGAAATAAAAGAGAGCTACATACAGAACAAGCACTCGATGCCCTTGACTACAGGTCTTACTCTAATTATAAGACACCATATAAGAGTTGCTTGAATGAGGCAGTTCCATTGGTTAAGTCTCAGTACTTTCAAACTAATCTTCTTGAATATACGACTGGTATTATACGAGAGCATTTTGAGCTAGACAGTTTCGTAATCTATACTTGCTTCCAAGGCTCTGCCATTCTCGAGACAGAGGGGCAAACTACAGAAATTAGTATGGGAGAAGCAGTTTTATTGCCACGAAAATTCAAATCTGTTCATATAAAAGCCAAATTAGGGTTCAAAATGTTGGAAACATTTATGCCTTAGTCTATTTTTGTAACATGGCTGGCAAGAAGAATATGAAAAAATTCTCGGCCACGTTCTTAAATACGAAAGACGATAGCGTGGTCAAGAAGGAGTTTCTTGCGCGGAATCAAACTTCAGCTCAGAGAAAAGCAAATCGACAAGTAACGAAAAGTGTTCGAGTATTAAGTGTCGATATGATTGGAGAGGGACCGGAGTAGGCCTAAATTAGCGTGCGTGTGGCCGATTAACGCGTGAGCATGAGTATTCTTCAGAATAAGAGAGTAAAGGTGGTCTATCTTGGAGAGGAAGATTACCAAAAAGTATGGGATTATCAGGAAACGATCTTTAAGGAAACTGTAGATCGAAAAATTGCTAATCGTAAAGCAGACAGTAGTGCTGTCATTCAGACTGAGAATTACCTCATATTCTGTGAACATCCTCATGTATACACTCTAGGGAAAAGTGGATCTTTAGACAACCTTCTTCTGAATAAAGAAGAGTTGAATAGACATCATGCCCAATTTTATAAAATTAATCGTGGCGGTGATATTACATATCATGGGCCTGGACAAATTGTGGGATATCCTATCTTAGATCTAGAGCATTTCTTCACCGATATTCATAAGTATCTGCGATTTTTAGAAGAAGGCATCATTGTCACTTTAGCAGATTATGGGATCTCTGCAGGAAGGATCGATGGACTTACAGGTGTATGGATCGACTTTGAAGAAGGTGCCAAAGAACCCAGGAAAATATGCGCTATGGGCGTAAAGTCTAGCAGATGGGTGACCATGCATGGATTAGCACTCAACGTTAATACAGATCTTTCGTATTTTAATCATATCGTACCTTGTGGTATAGATGACAAGGCAGTAACCTCAATGGAAAAGGAGCTAGGTAGAAAATTGGACTTGGCTGAAGTAAGAGAGAAACTTAGTCACCATTTGGCCACAGTATTCGGTATGGATCTATACGCATGAGCTCAAAAAGAATTTCAATTGTCATTTTCCCTTTGCTGATCGTTGGCTTGGGTATCTTGTTATTTCCGGCAATTTCAGAGAATGATAGTTCCATTCAGATTCCAGGACATGAAAAACACAGAGGTGTTTGTTGGGTAGGTAGTCCTTATGAAATTGATTCTATAAGTATCTTGGATCTAGTTAATAACAACGTCAATTGGATCTCACAAACTCCATTTGCTTGGCAGAGAGGCTTTAATTCACCTGAAATCGGGCACAGAATAGGACAGGATGATGGTTGGTGGGGTGAGACAGACAAGGGCTTAATTAAGACCACCCGTTTGGCTAAAAAGTATGGGATCCAAACCATTCTTAAGCCTCATGTCTGGTTGAGAGATGACCAAGGAAAGTGGAGAGGAGAGATCGAAATGGACTCTGAAGTAGATTGGCAGAAATGGTTCGAAAACTATTCAAAGATTATCCTTCACTATGCTAAGCTGGCGGAGGAAGAAGATATTGAATTGCTTTGCATAGGTACTGAGCTACATAAAACCTGTGTGGAACGAGAGGCAGACTGGAGAAAACTCATCGCTCAAATTCGAGAGATTTATTCGGGAGACCTCACCTACGCAGCTAACTTTTCAGATGAATATCAGGATGTGGCCTTTTGGGATGACTTAGACTTTATAGGCGTACAAGGTTATTTTCCTGTGGCTCAAAATGAAAACCCAAGCATCAAAGAAGTTAAAGTTGGCTGGGAGCCACATATTAAAGAGTTAGAAAAATTTTCTAATCAATATGAATTGCCGGTTCTATTCACAGAAATCGGGTATAAAAGCACTAAGGATGCCGGTATTGAACCTTGGCAGTGGCCTCAAAGACTACCAGAAGAAACCAGAGAAAAGATCTTCAGTGAAGAAGCGCAAGCGAATCTTTATGCTGGTATGTTCGAAGCTTTGACTGAGCAGTCTTTCATTGCGGGATTCCACTTTTGGAAATGGTATCCCAAAATACCGGAATCTGCTAGGTCAGAAAGAAGGCGAAGAACCGAAGAACAGAGCTTCAATATAGATTTCACACCTCAGGGTAAAAAAGCTGAGGAAGTCATGAAGTTATGGTTTGGGAGAATGTCGGATTGAAATTCAACTATTAATTTTGAGACATGAGGAAAGACATTGAAATGCCCGAAGTGACTGGGGTGAAAATATGTGTTGGTAAATCCATGAACAACAAAGGTGAGAGTGAATGGCATGTTTATCTTATCAATAAGAACCTTATTGAGCTCACTAATGTCATGATCGTTTCTAAGGGGTACGAATCTCAGGATGATTCCGGAAGAAAAACCTCAACACTGAGACATATGATCAAAAAAGTAGAGCAGCAATCATACGCCAAGGTGGAATCCATAAGTCCTGAAGTCTTTGGTTTTTATAATGAGTTTTGGGTCAGCTACTACATTGTGAATGAGCTTTTCGACAAGAAATTTATCATTGAACCTTTTAATGAATTCGATCTTAATGAGATCGAGGAACTTGACCTTCAGGGCAAGTTGGCTGAGTAGAATTCTCTTTTTATTCATAAATTAATCTGAATATGAATAAAGACACACTACAACACTTACTGTTTCTAGATATTGAAACTGTAGCAGAGACAGATGAATACGACAATCTTTCCGAAAGAAAACGCAAGCTCTGGGAGAAGAAATCTTCATTTTTTAGAGAAGCGGATGAAAATACAGCTGAAGAGATGTACGAGAGAGCAGGCATTTATGCCGAATTCGGTAAGATAGTGGTGATTTCGATCGGTTTTTTCTCGGTGATCGAGCCTGAACTTAAGCTAAGGATCAAGTCTATTTATGGACATGATGAAAAACAATTGCTCCAAGAATTTGCAGACTTGCTGAATAAGCATTTCGATCAGAAGACATTGAAACTATGTGCACATAATGGTAAGGAGTTCGATTTCCCTTATATCGCCAGGAGGATGTTGATCAACCAGATCGAACTGCCTTGGACACTACAACTTGCTGGGAAAAAGCCCTGGGAGATTCCACACATAGATACTTTAGAGCTGTGGAAGTTTGGTGACTACAAACATTTCACTTCATTGGATCTATTGGCTGAGATCTTTGATATTGAAACGAGTAAGGATGATATTGATGGCAGCCAAGTCAATGGGATCTATTACAAAGAGAAAGACCTTGAAAGGATCATGCGCTATTGTATGAAGGATGTAGCCGTGCTGGTGCAGGTATTTCTATCACTGAATCAGTTTCAAAAGGTAAAACCGGAAAATATAACCATGGTTTAACTGGCCTTTCGGGGATTAATCCCTTTATTATATCTAATTTTAAATCAGTCCTTCAAAACCAAATATGGGTCGAAAAAGAAAAGGTATTCCGCCTAAAGATTCCTCAATTACAAAACGTGCTGTAAAACAGATAGAGCCCATGATCTTGGAGTTCTTGAATCAGGCTCCGGGTAGAGGTTATCAGATCAAGCAAATCTTAAAGGGGCTCGGTATTAGAGATGCCAAATCCAAAGGAATTGTTAGTGAGGTTATTTTCAAACTAGAGGATACAGGGAAAATTAAAAAGCTCAGAAATGGCTCTTTTATGGTGGAAGGAGAGCAAAAGACGATTTCCGGAACTGTAGATAATGTCAATGCCCGTTTTGCATATGTTGTTCCTGATGGAACAGAAGACCAAGATGATATATGGGTGGCAAAAAATGACCTTCTGGGTGCCTTTGATGATGATAAGGTAAAAGTAGTACTCAAGCCTACTAAGCATGGTAAGAGTCGCGAGGGCAAGGTGGTTGAGATCTTGGAAAGGAATCGAGAGGATTTTGTGGGCCGAGTCGAAATGTCAACGCGTTTCGCCTTTATCATTCCTGATTTCAAAAAGGTTCACCACGACATTTACGTTCACCATGATAAATTGAATGGTGCCAAACATAATGATAAGGTGATCGTTAAGATCACGAGCTGGCCAGAAAGAGATAAAAAGCCTGAAGGTGAAGTCACCCGAATATTAGGAAAAGCGGGAGAGCATAATGCCGAAATCCATTCCATCATCGCGGAATTTGGCTTGCCACTAGAGTTCCCCGAAAATGTGGAACAAGATGCTGAAACTATTTCAGACAAGATCACCGCCAAAGAGATCAAGAAAAGAAAAGACTTTAGAGACGTAACCACTTTTACCATAGACCCGGAAGATGCCAAGGACTTTGATGATGCACTTTCGCTTAGACAATTAGAAAATGGTAATTGGGAAATAGGAATACACATAGCCGATGTTACGCATTATGTCGACCCGAAATCAGATCTTGAAGAAGAGGCTGTAGAAAGAGCAACTTCAGTTTATTTGGTCGATAGGACAATACCCATGCTACCTGAGAGACTATCTAATGGTCTTTGTTCACTTAGGCCTGAGGAGGAAAAACTAACCTTCAGTGCAGTCTTTGAGCTAGACAATCAAGCAAACATCAAAAGCCAGTGGTTTGGAAGAACCATCATTTATTCAGATAGAAGGTTCACTTATGAAGAAGCACAAGAAAGATTAGAGACTGGTGAAGGTGATTTTCATAAAGAGATCAATCAGCTGAATTCGCTTGCCAGAGTGTTAAGGAAGAAGCGATTTCAAAACGGAGCTGTTAATTTTGAGACGGTAGAGGTAAAATTCAAACTTGATGAGAAAGGAACTCCACTAGGAGTGGTTCCGAAGGAACGCAAGGAAGCTCATATGCTTATTGAGGAATTCATGCTTTTAGCGAATAAGAAAGTAGCCGAGTTCATATATAACAAGAACAAAGAGGCCAATCCGTTGACCTTCGTGTATAGAACTCATGATAATCCTGATCCAGAAAAGCTAAACACATTTTCAAATTTTGCCAAGCGCTTCGGTCATCAGATGGACTTCGATAAAGGAGGCGTTTCCAAGACCTTGAATGTGTTAATGGACGAGATCAATGGGAAGCCAGAGCAAAATGTGCTAGAACAACTGGCGATCAGGAGTATGGCCAAAGCTAAATATACGACCAATGAGAAAGGTCACTTTGGACTGGCTTTTCCTCATTATACCCATTTTACCTCACCGATTAGAAGGTATCCGGATATGATGGTGCATCGCTTACTCCAGCGTTATCTGGACGGTGCAAAATCAGCTGACAAAGAAGAGTATGAAGAACTTTGTCTCCACTCATCTGAAAGAGAGAAAAGAGCGGCAGATGCTGAGCGAGCATCGATCAAGTACAAGCAAGTTGAGTACATGTCTATTCTGGAGGACAAGGATTTTGCAGGAATTGTGAGTGGTGTGACCGAATGGGGGATCTATGTCGAGATCAGTGAGACCAAATGCGAAGGCATGGTTAGAATTTCGGATATGGATGATGATTATTACGAGTTCGATGAACAAAACTACCGTGTTATAGGTAGAAGAAATAAGCGAATGATAAGTCTTGGTGATAAAGTGACTGTTCGAGTGAAAGCCACTGATATTGACAGAAGGACTATCGACCTAATTTTTGTTGAAGATGACAAATGACTTGAAAGGCCTCATCAGCCTGATCAATAAGAGACTAGAAGATTTTTTTTACGGAGATCAGCCAACCGAATTATATGAGCCCATCAGATATATTATGTCTTTGGGTGGAAAAAGATTGAGACCTGTTTTGGTCTTGCTTTCCTATCAGTTATTCAAAGACGATCCTGAAGAGATCTTAGACCAGGCGATTGCTGTAGAGGTCTTTCACAACTTTACATTGATGCATGATGATATCATGGATGATGCTCCACTCAGAAGAGGGCAGCAGACCGTTCATGAGAAATGGAATAGTAGTACAGCCATACTTTCTGGAGATGTAATGCTTGTAAAAGCATATGATATTTTATTGAATGCCAGAGGTGACCTTAGAAAGATCATCAAGGCCTTTAACCATTGTGCAGCAGGCGTTTGCGAAGGTCAGCAGTTCGATATGAATTTTGAAACTGAAAGTACGGTTACAGAATCTGATTACATCAATATGATCAGGCTCAAAACAGCGGTGCTTTTAGGCTTCAGCCTACAATTAGGAGCAATGCTAGCAGAGGAAGATGAATCTACAACTAAGGCGCTCTATGAGTTTGGTGTAGACATCGGTATTGGATTTCAGCTCAAAGACGACCTGCTTGACGTTTATGCAGACCAAGATAAGTTCGGTAAGCAGGTAGGGGGAGATATCATTTCTAACAAGAAGACTTTCTTATTGCTCAAAGCTTTAGAATTAGCTAATGATGAACAAAAGAATACGCTGCTCCATTGGTTAAGTCTGACAGAGTTCGATGCTTCGCAAAAGGTTGAAGTTGTTACTCATATTTACAATGAGATCGGAATTCGCGAATTGACTTTAGCAAAAATGAATGAGTATTTTGAGAAAGGGTTTCATGCCTTAGATCAGATAGATGTTCCAGAGGAGAGAAAAGCTGCCTTGAAAGAGTTTGCTCAATATTTAATCGATAGAGATAGGTAATGGAAGTTACTTATGGTTTGATGATCTTGATAGGTCTGGTGACCTATGCGGCTTGGAAAAAGCCTGAGCTTCATGCTAAGTTGATGCTCAATCCTCACCGAACGATACACGATCAGGAATATTGGAGACTGATCACCTCAGGCTTTGTGCATAATAATCCAATGCACCTATTTTTAAATCTATTCACCCTTTATTTCTTTGGTACGGCCATTGAAAGGATCTTCACCCTATTATACGATGATACAGGTTTGGTCTTATATATGGTACTCTTTGCAACGGCAGTAATTGTCGCTAATCTGCCAACCCTGTTCAAGCATAAAAATAACCCCAACTATAATTCCTTAGGTGCTTCTGGAGGCGTAGCTGCCCTGGTACTGGCATTCATATTATTCGACCCACTGAGAGACCTTTGTTTGTATGCTATTTTGTGTCTGCCGGGCTATATTTTAGGAGCAATATTCATTGTCTATTCTATCATTATGGGCAAGAGAGGAAAGGATAATATTAACCACGATGCTCACCTATGGGGTGCCATCTATGGTGTTATTTTCATATTGATTTTACGTCCTTCTACCATTGAATCTTTTCTAAATGCCGTGCTTTAATTATTAAGGTTGGAATACACAAAACTC
>CBFIDS010000100.1:0-3521 GCA_965661435.1 Roseivirga sp. | reverse complement strand
GCAAGATCTTATCCGAACTCAATGACTTTAAAGCAGCTGATAACTTTACAGACGATTTAACATTCTTATCTTGTCGAGTTAATAATGCTTCCGTTTAAGACTCCATTTGTAGCTCCTTATATATATCCCAATTTGCTTTGGAAGGTAAAGACTTCCGAGAAAGTGATCTATTTGACTTTTGATGACGGTCCTATACCAGAACTTACTCCATGGGTATTAGATACACTCAATGAATTCGAAGCTAAGGCAACCTTTTTTTGTGTCGGGTCGAACATTGAAAAACATCCTGACATCTTCCAGCAAGTCTTATTGAATGGTCATCAGATCGGGAATCACACGCAGCATCATTTGAATGGTAAGAAAACCTCCTATGAGCAATACTTAGCAGACGCTATTGCTTGCGATGAGGAGATCAATAGCAGGTCAAGATCAACTCGATATTTCAGGCCACCTTATGGTAGAATTACTGCCAAGCAAAAGAAGACGCTACTTCAGCAAAAGGTCATTGTTATGTGGGACGTATTGTCTCAGGATTATGACCAAAGTTTAAGTCCAGAACTCATTTTAAGAAAATCTATCAAGGCCACTGGTCTAGGGTCTATTATCGTCTTTCACGACAACATAAAAGCAGAAAGGAATCTTAAAACGGTATTGCCTGAGTATTTAAAGCACTTTCAAAAACAAGGTTATCGATTTAGTGCCTTATGACCGCACTCCTATATATAATAGGAGCCATCTACGGATTGATAGCCCTCTTCGAGCTCTACTTGATCATTGGTTTTAGAGTCAATAAATCAGGAGCGAACCATGAGTTAAAAGATTGGCCTCAGGTTAGCCTATTGGTTTGTGCGCGAAATGAGGAGGTTAATTTGAGAACCTGCATTGAATCGCTGCTACAACTCGACTATCCAAAAGACAAGTTTCAGATTCTCATTGGTAATGATAATTCAACAGATAAAACCTCTGCCATTATAAGTGAATTCGAAAATCAGTCTCAACAAGTGATTGGTATTTCTATCGAACATGAAAAGGAAGGTCTGATCGCCAAAGGGAACGTGCTCAATCAACTCATTGATCAAACGCAACACGAATATCAAGTGATCATCGATGCAGACATGCAGGTTTCGGAGCAATGGCTAAAGCAAATGGTGTCAGCCCTGCATGAATATGATATGATCAGCGGTTATACTCAGATATCTCGGCAGGGGAGGTGGAGCCAGACTCAGTATTTCGATTGGCAAATTTTATTGCATAGCATGAAAGCCATGGCTGATAGCTTCAGGCCTATCTCTATTCTTGGCAATAATATGGGCTTCAGGAAGTCAAGCTATGACCGTGTTGGAGGTTTCCGTGCCTTAGGCCCAACCGATGTGGAGGATCTAGGCTTGCCTCAAAGGTTTCAGAAACATGGTTTGAACACTGGGCAATTGATTCTTGATTCGGGAGAAGCTTATACCAAACCTCAAATGGCAATTGTTGAAATGATAGAGCAGCGCTGTAGATGGATGAATGGAGTTTTCACTCATCATTGGCTCCTAGCCATACCTGCCTTCTTTGCAAGACTCTGGTTTGTGATAGCAGCCTGTGCTTTTTTAGTTTCTCCGTATTTAAGTTTGTTGATCTTGACTTATGGAATTGGGTTCAATTATATAAAGTATCTGCAGATCACTTCTGCCGCCAAAAGCCAGAGGAAAAGCATACTATTAGAGCCAATATTTATAAGTCTTTTAGATACATTTGCCTTGCTGAGGATAAGTATCCTCGGAAAAGTAAGCTGGAAAGGAAGAAAGTTCTGATATGATAGAGACACATGCCCATATATACGCTGAGCAGTTCAACGAAGATATTGAAAGAGTAATCGAAAGGTCACAGGAGGTAGGTGTTGAAAAGATAATAATGCCAAATATCGATCATACATCGATTGAAGGTATGATGGAATTGGAAGAGAAATATCCTGACTACTGTTTGGCGACTATAGGGCTCCACCCATGTTCAGTGAATAAAGACTTTGAGAAAGAATTGTATACCGTAGAAGAATGGCTGAACAAAAGAGATTTCTTAGCCATTGGAGAAATGGGGACAGATCTTTATTGGGACAAAACTTTTAAAGATCAACAGATAGAGGCTTTCAAAATACAAGCTGAGTGGGCTAAGCAATTCAAGCTTCCAATCATTATCCATTGTAGAGAGTCATTAGATATGACCATAGATCTGGTGGAGTCTTTAAAGTCAGATGATCTTAATGGAGTATTCCATTGTTTTAATGGAACAGTAAAACAAGCTGAAAGAATTATAGATCTGGGTTTTTACTTAGGACTAGGAGGGGTGACCACTTTCAAGAATGGAGGTATGGATGAAATTGTACCAGATTTACAAGCAGACAGAATCGTCTTGGAAACAGATAGTCCTTATTTAGCACCTACACCAAACAGAGGCAAACGTAATGAGCCTTCTTTTATAGAGCTGATCGCTCAAAAGAATGCGGATTATAGAGAAACGTCATTAGAAGAATTCAAGGCACTTACTTCAGAGAATGCCAGAAAACTATTCCAACTCCATGATTGAAACTAAGACTATAGAGCATTTTCATTTCTCAGACAATCCGAAAGGGAGGGTACTCATTATATACACCGGAGGCACGCTCGGAATGGACGTGAATGAACAAGGAGTACTAGTGCCATGTGCTTTCGACAGGATCTTAAAAAGAGTGCCGGTCATTGAAGAGCTCCAGATCAGGATCTCTGTGATCAGTTTCGAAGAGCCAATAGATTCTTCCAATGTACAGATCGGGCACTGGCAACTGATGTCTTCTTTGATCTATGAGCATTATGACAACTATGACGGGTTCTTGATCTTACATGGAACTGATACAATGGCCTATTCTGCGTCAGCCCTTAGTTTTATGCTAGAAGGAGTGAATAAGCCAATCATCTTTACTGGGGCTCAACTTCCTATTGCCTCTCCAAGATCTGATGCCAGAGAAAATTTAATTACTGCCTTAGAGATTGCAGCAGATAAAAAGGATGGACTGCCTATTGTGACAGAGGTGTGCATATTCTTCAACCATGTGCTTTTACGGGGCAACCGAGCAAAAAAAGTAGAGAGCCAGCATTTTGATGCATTTGAATCGGACAATTATCCGGTTTTAGCTGAAGCTGGAATTTCGATCGACTACCACTGGTCATATATAAAACCCAATGCTAAAGATTTTCTTCAACTCCATGTTGACATGGATGATAGTGTTGCAGCATTAAAACTCTTTCCCGGTTTAAATAAAAAATCAGCTGCTTCGGTACTTCTTTGCAAGGACGTAAAAGGTGTGGTGATAGAGAGTTTTGGTGCTGGTAATGTACCGCATGAAAAGTGGTTTTTAGACCTTCTAAAAGAAAGTGTGGATGAAGGAAGAATCATTATAAATGTGTCTCAGTGTAACGGAGGCAGAGTTATGCATGGAAAATATGGAACGAGTAGCGAGCTGGAGAAGGTAGGTGTAATCAGTGGTCACGACCTAACATTTGAGG
>CBFIDS010000099.1:0-3317 GCA_965661435.1 Roseivirga sp. | reverse complement strand
TCTGAAGTTTTTAATGACAAAATGATGACTCCATCTTTAGCATCTCTTTCTCCATATTTAAAAGATGCTGAGTTTCCCTTAAGTACATCGATAGACTTGATCCAATTCGGGTCTATGCCATCCAAGGAACGGTTTTTCATCTTGACTTGATCACCTTGATAATTTAAAACGATCAGTGGCCTCTTTACTTTTTGTGCGACATATTGAGTTTTGAGATCGATCTTCTGACTGAAGCCTAGGCTGACAGAAAATAAGAAGCAGAGGATGATTAGATTTCGCATAGTGTTATGTTTTGTTCTATATACTAACAATCTAGTAGGGATAAACCCTGATTTGGCAACCTTTCTGGTTCATTGATGTTCTATAGTTGATCATTTAAACCACTTTTACCTAAGGGCTTTCTTAGATTTGTAAACTCATGAAAAAGCTACTCATACTCCCTCTAATTTTATTGATCTGGTCTTGCGATTCTGAACAAGATAAAGCAGAACGTTTTTTCCTTAAAGGAAATGAAGCGCTAACCAATGGACAGTATAGAGAGGCCATTCGCTTTTACAATGAAGCTTTAGCTCTCAAGTCAGATTATATCGTAGCCTATAATAATCGTGGTGTGGCTTATTATCAGGATGGTAAGTATCCAGAAGCCATCAATAATTACTCAACTATTCTTGTTCAATATGATACCCTTTTTCCTGATGCTCTAAGAAATAGAGCCAATGCTTATTTAGCCGATGGTAGATACGAACGTGCTATATCAGACTTGGGTGAGCTCGAGGAAGTTTATCCAGACTCAGCTTTCATTCCGTTTACCAAGGGAATCGCGTTTCATGAAGCTAAGCAGTATGATGAAGCCATTTCTTCTTTCAAGCTTGCTCGGAATTTAGATGATGATAATGCAGAGATATTGGTCAATGCAGCCAATAGCTACTTTATGAAAGGTGAACTGCAAAAGGCCAATGAATTACTTGCTGAAGCAGAGCTCATGGATGCCAGCGAGCCTAACATCTACAATACCAAAGGGCTGATCGCTATGGAGCAAGAAGACTGGACTTTGGCCAAAACCAATTTTGATCTTGCCTTAAAAATGGATCCTGGAAACCCATACTATTACAATAACCGTGGATTTTTAAATCTCCAGCTAGATAGCTTAGATGCTGGTTATAACGACATAAGAAGGGCCATCATTGGTGATCCTAATAATGCTTGGGCCTATAGAAACAGAGGTATTTTGTTTTACAAACAAGGTAGAACAGAAGATGCTCTCAGGAACTTTGAATTGGCTCAATCTATGGATGAAAGAATTCCACTCCTTTATTATTATTGGGCCCTGACATTGATCAGCAATAATGATAATGCACGTGCTTGCGAACTCATTCAGCTAGAAATGGAAACCTCTCAACAGATCACGAGGCTACAGAATAATTGCCGTTAAGCATCACCAATAGCCATTTAGGCTAGTCCATGGAAAATATTTTTTAACTCTTGTTAACTTCCTTTTCAATTAGCCCGTCTACCTATTGATTATGGATGTATCACGCTTCAAAGAAGAAGTTTTACCCTTGAAGAATAAGCTTTTTCGCTTCTCGCTTCACATTGTGAAGGATGAGGAATTAGCGAAAGATGTTGCTCAAGAAAGCCTGATCAAGGTTTGGGAAAAACGAGATCAACTGGATCAGATCCAGAACTTAGAAGCTTGGTGCATGCAGATCACTCGAAACAAGTCGCTCGATAAACTACGTTCGAAACACGTGAAAAAGACCGATCTGTTCGAGGTGGAATTTGACACAAGAAAGGAGAGGGATACTCCTTATGTAATGACCGAAAGGAGTGAATTGATGAATCGGATCACTGATCTGATCGATGAACTTCCAGACCGTCAGCGAGAAGTGATGCACTTGAGAGATATAGAAGGCTATGCCTACAAGGAGATCGCAGAAATGTTAGGAGTAGATATCAATCTAGTAAAGACCAATCTATTCAGAGCAAGGAGAAAAATTAAAGAGAGCCTTATAAAAGTTGAAGCTTATGGACTCTAAAATGAAGGACCAATTAAATAAGTACTGGGAGGGTGAAACTTCTCTAGAAGAAGAAGAAGATTTGAAGTCGCTTTTAAGCGAAACAATCGCTGAATTCGAGGAAGAGAAGGCGCTTTTTGCGCACTTCGAATCCAAAAAGAAAGCAGAATTAGATGAAACTTTTGATGATGAATTACTTGCTAAGATCGCGGCTTTAGAAGAGCCAAAAGAAACCAAAGTGATCAGCTTCAAGAGTTTTTATCAACAATATAGCAGAGTAGCTGCAGCGATTCTAGTACTGTTGGTGAGTGGGATGTTTTACATCAATCAGCAACAGGAATTACAACCGGAAGACACATTTGAAGATCCCGAGTTAGCATATGCTGAAGTGAAAAAGCAATTACTGATCGTTTCGAGCTACCTGAATAAAGGCTCGAATACGCTCAACGAATTAAATAATCTATCCAAAGCCACTTCTGAGTTAGAAGAACTAGGAAACCTAGGACAGGCAGCAGAAGGTTTGGAGTTGTTAAGTGAAATGAATGTTGAAAATAATTAGTCAAAAATCAAATATGAAAAAGTTAGTATTGACAATGATGATGGCAGTTTTCGCACTAGGTGCGAACGCTCAAGATGATGCGATATCAAAGTACTTTAGCAAGTACACGCAGGATAAGTCTTTTATGAATATCAATATCAGTGGAAAGATGTTCCAGATGATCAGTAAGCTAGAAGTGGATGATGCTGAGGAGCAAAAGATGATGGAAGAGTCTCTTGGAAAGATCCAAAGGGTTCAGGTGCTAGGAAAAGAAAAAGATGTTGATGGAAGAAAAATGTATTCTGAAGCCATCAAATTGGTAGAAGGAAAAGGATTCGAAGAATTAATGTCTGTTAGTGATGATGATAAAGACATCAGATTCATGATCAAAGAATCTAATAACAAGATCGATGAACTATTCATGGTAATGGGCGGAAACAACGAATTTGGTCTATTAAGTATCGTTGGAGATGGAATTGATCTAAATGCTCTTTACAAGCTTTCTAAGAATATTGGAATGGAAGGCTTCGAAGAATTAGAATTCTTAGATCAAAGAGGCGGAAACTAAGCCCAAATGGTCATGAGTTGAGCTGAAGTTTACGATTGACTTCGGCTCAACTATTTTTATTTTTAGTCAAAAGCTCAAATTTGGATGTATGAACAAGCTTTTAACCTTATTTCTGGCATTATGCCTTTCTACAAGCCTAGCTGCGCAAAGTCGTAGTGTCGAAGACTTTAGACAAGATTACAAGCCTTCCCTCAAA
>CBFIDS010000098.1:0-9654 GCA_965661435.1 Roseivirga sp. | reverse complement strand
CGTTGCTTTACAATTTCAGGAAAGATCAGCCACTATAGCTATCAACTATAAAAGGCAAGGGGCGTTCAACCAGTTTGATGTAGGGGCACAACTCTACTTTCAACCCCTTGTTATTGGTGCTTGGTATAGAGGAATACCTATTCAGAGCGTGAATAAGGTGTTTAAGAATGAGTCAATTATTGCTCTGGTAGGTCTTGAATTAAATGCTGATCTATCATTCGCCTATAGCTATGACTTTACCGTTTCTCGTTTGGCAGGCGTTACAGGAGGGGCACATGAGTTTTCACTCACCCTTAATTTTGGAAAGATCGTGAAGAGAACCATGCGCGATACCATCTTGCCTTGTTTCAAATACTGATTTAATCAATATCTTCATCTTTATGAAGATATTGATCATCCAGACTGGAGGTACAATAGATAAAGATTATCCTAAAACAGATAAAGGGTATGCTTTTGAAATTGGTGAGCCTGCTGTTGAGAGAGTACTTACTAGGGTTTTTCCAGAATTCGAGTTTGAGATAGTTAGGCTTTTCAAGAAAGATTCTCAGGAGATAATGGATGCTGATCGCGAATCTCTGAAAGAAACCATTCAGTATTCTGACATTAATAAAGTCTTGATCACTCATGGAACGGATTCTATGATTGAAACAGGTCTTTTTCTAAAAGATCTAGCCGACAAAACCATTGCCCTCACAGGTGCGTTTCTACCTGAGAAATTTAAGAATTCTGATGCTGACTTTAACCTTGGAGCAGCCATTGCTGCTTTACAGCTTTTGGAAAAAGGCACGTTTATTGTCATGAATGGTTTAATAATTCCTGTTCAACATTCGGTTAAAAATAAGAAGACCGGTATGTTTGAACGAAGACATGATTAAGCAAAAACTATTTAATTAAGAATTGTTGAAACTCATGGATAATGAAAAAATGAAACATATGAAGAAGTTGATATTTGCGCTGTTATTTCTCACAGCTTTCGCGCTAAACGCACAAAATACGCCACCTCCACAAAATTGGTTCAACTTAGATCCGGTTAAGGATTCCGTTAATGGAGTAAGTACAGAGAAAGCTTATGAGTTCCTTCAAGGTCGAGAGTCTAAGAAAGTTTTGGTCGCTGTCATCGACTCAGGAATAGATATTGAGCACGAAGATTTGAGAGATGTTATTTGGACAAATGAAGATGAAATTCCAGGAAATGGAATTGATGACGACAACAATGGATATATAGACGATGTCCATGGTTGGAATTTCATTGGAGGCAAAGACGGTAGAAATGTAGATAAAGAAACGCTTGAAATAACAAGAGAGTATAAAAGACTCAAAGCTAAATATGATGCTATTTCTGCAGCTGATGTGACCAAAGAAGATGAGGATGAATTTGAATACTGGATAAAAATCCAAGAAGAATTTGAGCAGAATTATAGCCAAGCTACACAGCAGGCCATGATGATGGATAACATTAATAAACAGTTGATCAGATACAATCAGCTATTTGAGGCTTATTTGAGCGATGATGAAGTTACTTATGACGATCTAGAAAAAATCAGCTCTGATGATCAAGTAATCTCTCAAGGTAAAGCGATGCTGAATCAGATATTTAACATGACAGATAAGTCCCTGACCTTAGATTCTTTGATCTATTTATTAGGCAAGGATATGGAGCAAATGAGTTCAGATGCACAGTATTCTTATAACCTAGACTTTAATCCAAGAGAAATTGTAGGGGATAACCCTGAGCAATTAGACGAAGTAGGTTATGGAAATAACGATGTGATCGGTACGAACACTAACAATTTCCATGGCACTCATGTATCAGGCATTATAGCAGCAACAAGAGGAAATGGAATCGGTATTGATGGTGTGGCTAAGAATGTTGAGATCATGGCGGTAAGAGCAGTTCCTGATGGTGATGAAAGAGATAAGGATGTTGGAAACGCAATTCGTTATGCCGTTGATAATGGAGCTCAAGTCATCAATATGAGTTTTGGTAAAGGGTATTCTCCAAACACTCAGTATGTATATGATGCTATTGAATATGCTGCTGAGAATGGAGTTGTTCTTGTTCATGCGGCTGGGAATTCAGCCCAGAATATCGATGAAGAGAATAACTTTCCGAACGATAAGTTCGGGAGAAAAGGAGATTGGCCGAATTGGATCGAAGTAGGTGCTTCATCTTGGGGTTCGGAAGGTAATTATGTAGGTGTATTCTCGAACTATGGAAAGGATGCTGTAGATGTATTTGCACCTGGTGTAGCTATTTATTCACTGGCACCAGAGAATAGCTATCAAAGTGCACAGGGAACCAGTATGGCATCGCCAGTTACGGCCGGTGTTGTGGCTATGTTGCTTTCTTATTTTCCTGACTTGGAAGCTGACCAAGTCAAAGATATTTTGATGAAGTCAGTTAGAGGTGTAGACGTTAAGGTTAGCCAACCCGGTACAGGAGAAGAAGTGAAGTTTTCAAAGCTTTCGGCTTCTGGTGGTATCATCAATGCTTATGAAGCGGTGAAGCTTGCAGATTCTATGAAGTTGGGAAAAGGTAAATAGAGATTAGTTACATCTAAGTTTGAAAAAGGTAATTAGGTAATTAAGATCTAATTACCTTTTTCTTTTTATACCAAGTAAGTCAAGTATTGGCTATTCCACCTAAGTTCAATTACTCACCTTTTAGACACTTTAAAATTCGAAGATCACTCCTCCATTTGTGATAAATCCATCCATCGGAGCCCAAACCTCAAGACTCTCAGGATTTTGAGCAGTAGATAGATTAATAGTCTCAAACCTAGATTGACGAGTATCAGTCAAGTTCTCAAAATTCAAGTAGAAACTGATATTCTTAAATTTCCTGAGTAACATGACCCCCGCGAGCCAGTAATCATCTGTTACGGTATAATCGCTCCTGAATTGCTCTCCAGCATAGTAGGCCTCCAAACCAATTCTCCATTTGCCATGCTCTTCATAAACTAAAACAGTTCCAATGTTGTGCTTTGGCGTCAATGGTTTCTGCTGATCGTTTTGAAAACTTTGTTCTGTATCGATCAGCGCGTAATTGAAAAACAGCTTAAAGTCTTTATAGGTTAATTTTAAGTTAGACTCTAAACCCATTGACCTGAGATCTCCCATTGCATTTCTAAACGCATAAGTACCTTCAATACTCGGTCCGTTCAGGATTAAAGGATCATTCAATTCCGTCCAATAGAATAGCTGGTTGAGTGAAAGTGTCCAATCTGACCCTAACTCCGTTTTGTAGTTGATGTCGAAATTAGCTCCATATGATCTTTCGCCATCGAGGTTGGTCAAATTGAAGCTTTCCAGGTCTTGAAAAGCTAGTCTTTCTGTATCTTCTGTAAAAATGGTCGGCAACTTGTAGCCAAAGCCTCCACCTGCTCTAAAAGAGATCTTCCTACTTGCCTTGTAAAGAAGTGATAACCTAGGTAGAAAAAAGGTACCAAAGTCCTTATTACCATCTAGCCTAACACCTGTCTCTAAAAACCATTTTTCATTGAATTGGGTGTTCTGCTGAATAAAGCCGCCAAATGTAACTTGATCGTAGCTCCTGTCATTACTTGAAATGGTTCCTTCATTGAATCGGTCTGAATAGAGATTCACTCCAATGATCCATCGACTGGAAGTTTCTCCGAATGAATATGCCGCTTCGCTGAAAGTGGCAGATTGTTTCCCATCGAATTGATACTGATAACGGGCTATATCTCTATCGAAATGTAAATAACTGTTCTTGATCGATAGCTTCTGCTTGTTGTCCAGGTCTTTGTTATAACTCAGCTGATAAGACATTCTGCGAGTCGTATTATCCAGTAAATAATCATTGACAGAGGCTTCTCGTGAATCTATTGCCATAAGCTCTCCTCCCCATCTGTTTTCAAAAGTACCGTTGAGGGCTAATCTGAATTGAGAAGAAATATCCGGTTTAAAGAAGAGAGTAGGATTGAAAGTGAAAGTTCTAGATTCTGGTAGGTCTGAGAAGTCATCCCCATTGGCGTCAAAAGCTTGCTGTCTATTTCCTGAAGCAAAAAGGGTGTAGGACCATTTTTTATCCTCTGAGGCATGAAAGGCATTTACCGTTGTTCCGCCAGCTGAAGTCTGATCGAACATCAGCTTGGTTAACTTTTCATCTCCAGGTCTTAAGCTTACTAAGTTCACCAAACCTGCAATGGCTCCACCACCATAGAGTGTGGAGTTACTGCCTTTGATCACTTCTACTTGTCTAAGATCGAGTGGAGGAATTTGCATAATACTAAGCCCTCCTGAAAAACCTCCATACAGTGGAAATCCATCTTTCATCAGCTGAGTATATCGCCCGTCTAGGCCTTGAATCCTGATGCTTTGATTTGCAGTACTCGGAGAGGTGACTTGCATTTGGATGCCCGTACTTTCTCTAAGGAGCATGGCTATATTGGCGGAACGCATAACTGCCTTTTCCTTTAATTCTTCGCTTCCTAAAAATTCTACTCGCGTTGGAATATCCTCTATACTTCGACTACTTCTGGTAGCCGTTACCACAACATCTTCCATAGATTCTTCATCATGTTCCATAAGGATCACTATCGGACTATTACCAACATATGGAAGACTGAATGTTCTAGTCTGGGTTTCATAACCGATGAAAGAAAATCTAACCTTAATACTTTCTGCATTCAGATTATTCAGAGTTGCAATTCCTTGATCATTGGCAATAGCTCCAATGTTTTCTGAGACGTAAATAGTGGCTCCAATGAGAGGTTCGCTAGATTCAGCATCTAGGACTCTAAAGGATATTGAATTTTGCGCTTGCAAAGAACTGCAGAGTAACAGAACTGATAAAAAAGCCTTTAATTTCCTCATCTCCGCAAATGTACTATCTAAAGGAATGCAATAGGATTTCAAGAATGCAAATCTCACAGCTCCTATTTTTCTATCCTGAGTTCACCTTGGGATCTGCCGAACAGTTATTTCAGACTTTCAAGTCTTTAGGATCAAATGTAAAGAGATGATGAGATCCTGAAATTAATTCAGTATGACGTTTTAATATAACACTTCGCCTTTGTTCGTGTTCTTCACCAACAAACATTTCACTCATGCCTCAATGATTCCACAGGGTTCTTCTGAGTTGATCGAAGGACAAGTGAACCTACTAAAACGAAGGTTAGCAGAATCGCAGTTGCTAATCCAGCAAAAATCAAAAGGATATTGATGCTTGTCCGATATTCGAAGTTCTGACTCCATTGGGAAATTGCCCAATAAGCTAAAGGAGTTGCGATAATACTTGCAAGGATCAGTAATCGGAAAGTTCCTGAGAAGATCATTTGGACGATCTGCTTGGGCAATGCTCCAAGCACTTTTCTGATCCCGATCTCTTTCCTTCTTTGATCTATATTGAAGGCTGTCAATCCAGTCAAACCGATTAGAGAAATGATCACACATAATAAGGTCATAGATCCTACAAGTTTGTTTTGACTGACATCAGCATCATATTGTTCTTTCAAACGTGCATTAAGGTAACTGTATTCCAATGAGTAATTAGGGAGTTGTTCATCCCAGGCGGCTTGTAAAGCCTCAACTGCCTGGCCATCCTGATCTTGCGTGAAACGAATAATCAGGTTTCTACCGGGGTTTGGATTGTAAACCAAAATCAGCGGTTCAATAGGATTATGCAGCGAGATATGATTGAAGTCTTTCATCACGCCAATCACCTCACCAAGATCGTCCTGATGAAAGAACCCTATTCTTTCCCCAACCGGATTATCCCAGCCAATTACTTTAGCGGCAGTTTCATTGATGATAAATCCGGCATTTTGTCTGGTGCCTTCTTTTGAATATCCTTTACCCTCTGCTAATTCAATTCCAAAAGTTTCTAAGTAATCAGCATCACCATTTAAAAACTTGAATTCAACTTGTTTTTTTTCGCCTCCCACTTCCGCTTTAAAAACCATCTGACCGAAACCTTTACCTACAATAAAGGGAGAAGAAGTTACACTCTGAATGGCAGGGAAAGTCTCTAATTCATTCTTTAAACTCAGGTATCTGCTTTGTGCCACTGAGTCTGGTGTGGAGATTAAGATCACTTGATCTTTCGCGAAACCCAGGTCTTTGTTTTGCAAAAATTTGATCTGGTCTTTCATTAATAAAGTTGACAAAAGCACTGCTACTGAGATCACAAATTGAAATAAAACTAGGCCTTGTCTTAGCATCTTACCTGACTTGCCCGCAGACCAATTTCCTTTCAATGCACTAACAGTCTTGATCTGTGACAAATAAATGGCGGGATATAAGCCCGAAATGATACCTGTTAATAATACCACCCCGAAAGTGACCAGTAATAATGATGGGTTTTGGAAGAGGGTGAATTCAAAATTAACTCCAAGCCATTGCTGAAGGGGGGAGTAGTTGATCAGCAACCATGTAGTTAAACTTGAGAGTAAAAAAGCAAACACTACCTGAACGATGGACTCCATAAGTAAGGATGCTCTCAATCCATTAATGTGAGTTCCTAAAACTTTTCTAATGCCAATTTCTTTCGCCCTGAGACCTGCTCTTGCTGTAGATAGGTTGATGTAATTGATACATGCCAGCAATAGAATTGCAATTCCTACAGCAGTAAAAACATATAAGTTGGTTCGGTTTCCTCTTGCAAAATCATCATCGATACTTTCACTGTTGTAATGTATCTCTAAGATGTTCTCAAGCCTTAATTGATGGCTGCCACCGATCTGATTACCAAAAGGCATGTAGTATTTTTCATTTAAGGGCTCAAAATTGGAAATGACATTCTCTTTGGTAGCGCCTTTTTCCAACTTGATAAAATTCATACAGTCAGGATTCCAAAATGCTTCCGAATTGAAAACACCGTCCTGTATCGCAAATTCTCTAATGCCAACGCCTGAGATCAGCACATCAAACTTGAAATGTGTGTTCTTGGGCAGGTCTTCAAAAACCGCAGTCACTTGTCTTTCTTCACCATCAATTTCTATGACTTGGTTCAGGCCAGAATCATTACCAAAAAGTCTTTCTTTCACCGATCTCGAGATGATGACAGCACCGGGAGAATTCAGGGCTGATTGTTCATTACCTGCGATAAGGGTAAGGTCGAACACATCGAACAAACTAGGATCAGTGTAATACATCTGATCTTGCTGATAGTTATTGTTCTGGTAAACAATGTTAGGTTCATTGATGAATCCGAACCGCACGAAACTCTCTATACCCGGGATCTCGTCTTGCATTTTCTCAGGTAGTTCTGAAACTGAATATGCCGTGTTGAATTCTACTCCAGGAGCTTTTAGGATATGACTGACCCTAAAGATCCTTTCATGATCTTGAAAATGCTGGTCATAAGTGAGTTCATTTTTAAGAAAAAGCATCAACCAAATGGCAGCGGTCAATCCAAAGGTGAGTCCAATTACGTTAATAGAGCTGAACAACTTGTTCTTCCATAGAATACGAATAGAATAGAGAAGCATGGCAAAAGTTTAACTAAAAGTTTCGTTAAAGAAATAGAGATTTGGAGATATTACCAAGTAGCATATGTGAAAAAGTGTCACAGCTTTTAAGCTAAAGGATGTTTAAAAGACTAACGAGACGAGATAAGGTTACAGTTAATTAAAGTTAAAATAATCTCACTGACGTAAACTTTTTTGACCTTTGACGTTCAAAGAAGTAAGGTTAAGAACAAGAGTTTGGTATAGTAATTGAGAAGAATATAAAAGTAAAAATTGAGAACTAGTCAGAAGTTCTCTTCATACAGTTAGTAGTTTATTTGTTTAGTACCCGAAGGAGTAGTTACCCTTCGGGTTTTTTATGACTTCTTTAATCTTGTGACCATCCTAGCTTTCCTACCGATCCTCTAGGCCCACTTACCCAAACCGCTTTTTGGTCTATAGAAACATCAACTGCATAGTATTGACCTTCCATCGGTAAGTACTTACTATTACCTTCTTTGTAATAATCACAACTTTCTCTACCCACTGCAAATACATAATCTCTCCATATGGCTACACCAGATCGATATCCTTGTGGTTTCATGCCAGCCATCACCGGGAACCAGCTGGTGCCACCATCTATGGTAAAGGCAGCGTTGATGCGTGTTAATGAATCGCCTCGGTAATCTCCTCCCACCATAAGGCCTTCCTTTTCATTCTTAAAATCGATCGAGAAAATTCCTGCAGTTGGTTCTCCTGATTGTAAGGGTGAGATTGTTTTTTGCCAAGTTTCGCCTTTGTCTATAGAATAATGCACGCTGGCTTCATCTCCTCCAAGTCCAATGTAAACCTGATTTTCCCCTACAGTCCGCAGACAAGTTCCACTGGCCGCAAAACCACCTTGGCCTTCTAAGGCTTGTGGTCTTTGTTCGTAAGGAAGTTCTTGCCAAGATTGACCTCCATCAGAGGTTCTTAAGATCAAAAGCCTTTCGTCAATGGCATCGCCAAAGGCAATTCCTTCTTGGTCATTCCAGAAATCCATGGCGTCATAAAAAGTGCCTTCCTTGGTGGTGAAGTATTTTTGCTGCCAAGATTGACCTCCATCAGTCGTTTTATAGATGACAGCTGGTAGTCCAGCGCTGAGAATGATGGCTGTATTTTCATCGAAGGCTGCGATATCTCTAAAGTCTAATGTGTCAGCCTCTTCAACTGAAACATCTTGCCAAGTTGCTCCACCATCCACTGTTTTGATCACAGATCCTCTGCTTCCACTTGCCCAAGCTACCTGTTCAGAAACAGCAGAAAGACCTCGAAGGCTGGCAGTAGTTTTAGAGTCTAAAGCCTTCCAATAAGGAATTAGATCTTTACTAGACTCCTCTTTTTGGGAGGAACATGAAAAGATGAAAGTCAAAAGACAGAGAGATAGGAGCTTTTTCATTGTGAAAAATAGAAAAAGTTATCGTCATGCTGAACTTGTTTCAGCATCTAATAATTGTGATCCGTGAAAAAGTAAAGAGATCCTGAAACAAGTTCAGGATGACATGCTGACCCAGCTCTAGTTAGCCAACATTCCTTGAAGATCTGGCTTCTCAGGAGAAGTAAAGACTGACTCTGGAAGTTCATCGAAGACCATAATGTTTTCCATATTAGACTGTCCTCTACTTCTGGAAAGCAGAATATCTCCATGCTGATTATATTCCAACCAAGGCATGGTAAATCTAGGCTCTTCAGCATCAGCACTTGGATAATATGCCCACTGGCTTACTAATCGACTTTCTTTGTCTACCCAAACGTAGTACATGTTCTGAGGTGTTCTTCCCACACCTTCAAATGTGAGCTTCAGCTTGTCTGCAGGTTTACCATCTTCAGTGGCTTCTTCGCCCTCGTAAGTCAAAGTAACTCCTGAATCTTTCAACTTGAAGGGCATCACCAACCAGTATGAATGATTGATCCAGGTACTTTTCGCTCTTTCCATCAGGCTAGCCACTGAGTCTGCCGCCATTACTTCTTTTCCATTCATGAAAGCCCTTCCCGTTCCATCATTGATGTTGGTTAAATAGGTGGTACCGTTGCCAGAATCTATTCTCACATTGCCAGACCATTTGTCCCAAACTAGGTCGTCTCTACCAAAGAAGCTCCAGCAAACATAACGGGTATTATCCCAAGCTTTTCTGCCTCCCATGGCTTCCATTACCTCATCGGCAATGGCCATAGCCTCGGCATCAGAGCCCGCCATATTGAA
>CBFIDS010000097.1:0-29386 GCA_965661435.1 Roseivirga sp. | reverse complement strand
GGTAATGATCAGGTCCGTTTTGATATGATCTTCCAAACCTTTTTACCAAACGCAGAGATAATAACACCCATTCGAGATATGCAACTCTCCCGTGATCAGGAAATCGAATACCTCACAGCGAAGGGAGTCGATATGGATTTTAGTAAATCTGCTTATTCCATCAACAAAGGACTTTGGGGTACTTCAGTAGGAGGTAAGGAAACTTTAGAATCAAACGGATATTTACCGGAGTCTGCCTTTCCAACACAAGTAAATAAAACTGAGCCTGAAGAGCTTAAACTTCGTTTCGAAAAAGGAGAGATCAAAGCCATTAACGACCAAGAATACGATGAACCGGTTCAGGCGATACAAGCGTTAGAAAAGATTGCGGGCCCTTTCGGTATTGGGCGCGATATCCATGTAGGGGATACGATTATTGGTATTAAAGGAAGAGTGGGATTCGAAGCTGCAGCCAGTATTCTTTTGATCAAAGCGCATCAGGCCTTAGAAAAGCATGTCTTGAGCAAATGGCAGATCTACTGGAAAGACCAGGCAGCTTCATTCTATGGCAATTGGCTTCACGAAGGGCAATTTTTAGATCCTGCCATGAGAGACTTAGAAGCGCTCATGGAAAATACGCAGCGGAATGTGAATGGGGAAGTTTTCCTGACTCTGTTTCCGTATAGATTTCAGGTCAATGGTATTGAGTCTCCTCATGACTTGATGTCTTCTAAATTTGGTCACTATGGTGAGATGAATAAATCTTGGACTGGAGAAGATGTAAGAGGTTTTGCTAAGGTGTTTGGGAATCAAAACGCCATCTATCATCAAGTTAATCAAGACGAAATATGATCGAGGTAGGAATCTTAGGAGGTGCTGGATATACAGGAGGTGAATTGATCCGTTTATTACTCAATCATCCTCAAGCTGAGATCAGTTTTGTACAGAGTAGAAGTCAAGCAGGAAACAAACTCCATGCTTCTCACAATGACCTTTTAGGTGAAACTGATTTGGAGTTCGTCTCAGATTGGCACAGCGAAGTAGATGTTATTTTCCTTTGCATGGGTCATGGTGATTCGAAAGCGTTTTTGGAGAATAACCAAGTTGCCGATGCTGTAAAAGTCATTGATCTAAGTCAGGATTATAGGTTAGACGATAACAAGGTTTATGGATTGCCTGAACTCAATAAAGAACATATCAGATCGGCTAATTTTGTAGCTAACCCAGGTTGCTTTGCTACAGCCATTGAATTGGCTTTAATGCCTTTGGCACATAATGGAATGCTGAAAGAGGTTCACGTTTCTGGCACTACGGGTTCAACTGGAGCTGGTGTTAAACCTTCAGAGACTTCCCATTTCAGTTGGAGGAATAATAACATATCCACTTATAAGGAATTCGATCATCAACATTTGGCTGAAGTAAGAAAGTCATTGATGCAATACCAGCCATGGTATGAGAACAATATCAACTTCATTCCATACCGAGGTAATTTTGCTCGCGGGATCTTCGTATCTGCTTATCAGTATTGTGAGTGGCCTTTAGAGGAAGCGATACGAGTATATCAGGAATATTATGAAGACCATCCATTTACATTTATAAGTGATCGTCCGATTGATGTTAAACAGGTGGTAAATACCAACAAATGCTTTATTCACCTTGAAATGAAAAATGGTTATTTGTTAGTCCAATCAGTGATCGACAATCTTTTGAAAGGGGCATCTGGGCAAGCTGTTCAGAATATGAACCTCATGTTTGGTCTTGAGGAGACCCTTGGTTTAAAATTGAAAGGAAGTGGGTTTTGACTCAAGGACTTCTAAGCAAATAGAAAGAAAATGAAATTATTCGATGTATATCCACTTTATGATATTGAGCCTGTTAAAGGCTCTGGCTCTAAACTATGGGATAAAGAGGGTATAGAATACTTGGATCTATATGGAGGACACGCAGTGATCTCTATCGGTCATTCTCATCCTCATTATGTTAAAAGAATTTCGGATCAACTAAATCAATTGGGCTTTTATTCCAATGCAGTTCAAAATTCTATACAAGAAGAATTGGCCGAGAAATTAGGAGTCATAAGTGGATTAGAAGACTACCAACTTTTTCTATGTAGCAGTGGTGCAGAGGCAAATGAAAATGCATTAAAATTAGCCTCTTTTCGAACGGGAAGAAAGAAAGTCATCGCCATGAAAAATGCTTTTCATGGGAGAACATCGGGTGCGGTTGCTACAACAGATAATCCAAAAATCATTGCCCCTTTCAATGCAGATCATCAGGTGGAATTTGTACCATTGAATGATGTTGAAGCTTTAACTGCTGCCATTGACGAAGAAACGGCAGCAGTGATTATTGAAGGAATGCAAGGAGTCGCTGGAGTTTTTCTCCCTTCTGAAGAATATCTTTTGAAGGCCGAAAAACTTTGCAAAGAAAATGGCGCCATGCTCATTTTAGATGAGGTCCAATCTGGGTCAGGGAGGAGCGGTAAGTTCTTTGCTTTTCAACATACAGATATTAAGCCCGATATCATTCCTTTGGCTAAGGGAATCGGCAATGGCTTTCCTGTTGGAATGGTGTTAATTGCTCCCCACATTAAACCATGGCATGGAATGTTGGGGACTACTTTTGGAGGCAATCACCTAGCTTGTGCTGCTGCATTATCAGTATTAGAGGCCATATGTGAAGAGAAGCTTATGGAAAATGCTTCACAATTAGGGGAATGGCTAACAGCTGAATTGGAATTAATTTCTGAGGTAAAAGAAGTAAGAGGAAAAGGATTGATGATAGGAATTACCTTAGATTTTGAAGCCGTAGAGCTGAGAAAGAAATTACTTTTTAACCATAAGATCTTTACCGGTTCCGCGGCACATAAAAACACAATAAGATTGCTGCCATCATTGGCTGTCACTAAAGAAGAACTGAGCCAGTTCCTTGAGGCACTGAAAATTGAATTGAAGCATTAGAAAGAATGAAACACTTTACTTCCATTTCAGATGTAGACAATCCGAGCGCTTTGGTAAAAAAGGCTTTAGCTATGAAAAGCAAACCTTTTCAGCCAAGCCACTCTGAAGGTAAGCGAGTTGGGCTCATTTTTATGAACCCAAGCCTCAGAACAAGATTAAGCAGTCAGATCGCAGCAAAGAATTTGGGAGCAGAGGCGATTGTCCTAGACATAGGGAAAGATGGTTGGGCACTTGAATTGGGGAAGGGAGTGATCATGGATGGCAATAAGGCAGAGCACATTCAAGAAGCGGCCGGTGTCTTAGGGCAGTATTTCGATGTCTTAGGAGTAAGAACGTTTCCAGAACTCATCGATAGGGATTCAGACTATAGCGAAGAACTTTTAAACGCTTTTAAGAAGTATTCCGGGATTCCAATCATCAGTTTGGAGAGCGCCACCTTGCACCCTCTTCAGAGTTTAGCAGATTGGATGACCATGGCAGAGCATTGGCAGAATCAAGAACAACCCAAAGTTGTACTTACTTGGGCGCCACACGTAAAGGCATTGCCTCAAGCGGTACCCAATTCATTTACTGAGTGGATGAAAGCTGCTGATGTAGACTTAACCATTACTCATCCTGAAGGATATGAGTTGTCAGATCAGTTTGCTAGTGGAGTTCATGTAGAATACGATCAGAAAAAGGCACTTGAAGGAGCGGATTTCGTCTATGTTAAGAATTGGTCGTCTTATGAAAAGTATGGTCAGATCTTGTCTCAAGACTCAAATTGGTCTTTTGGAAATGACCATTTGGAAATAACCAGAAATGCTAAGATTATGCACTGCTTACCAGTAAGACGAGGGTTAGTGATCAAAGATGAAGTTTTAGATGGCCCAAATGCCATCCACTTAGAACAGGCAAATAATAGAGTTTATAGTGCTCAGGCTGTGTTGGCCGAGTTGCTTTCTAGTTCGAGCAAATGACACTCTTAAATTAGTGCGTGGAAAAGAAAATGAAGAAGCTGAGCATAGTAAAGATCGGAGGGAATGTCATCGATGACAATAGATCACTGAAAGAGTTCATTTCAGAATTTGCTGAAATGGATGGCGCTTACATTTTGGTTCATGGTGGAGGAAAAGTCGCTTCTCAGATCGGTGCGCTAATGGGCATCGAACCTCAAATGATCGATGGCAGAAGAATTACAGATGCGGAGACTTTGGATCTGGTAACCATGGTGTACGGTGGTCTAACCAATAAAAAAATAGTTGCCCAATTACAGGCCCAAGGCATAAATGCTATTGGTTTAACAGGTGCAGATGGTAATACTTTACTAGCCCATAGACGTCCAAAGAAGGAGATCGATTATGGCTTTGTAGGTGATATTAGCGCAGAAGGAGTAAATATTGACTTGATTCAAAGCCTGCTTCAGCAGGAATTGAGTCCTGTCTTTTGTGCACTTACACATGATGGAAAAGGACAGATGCTTAATACCAATGCAGACACTATTGCTTCAGTTTTAGCAGTAGCATTGAGTGAAGCCTTTGAAGTCGATTTGGTATATTGCTTTGAGCAGCCAGGTGTTCTCTCTGACTTTGAGAAAAAGACAGTTATCGCTGAATTGAACAGTTCTAATTACGCTGAATTTAAAAAGGAAGGTGTGATCAATAGCGGTATGATTCCAAAGCTAGATAATGCATTTGATGCTTTAAAGGCAGGGGTTAAAACTGTTAGGATCATTCATTTTTCAGACCTGAAAAAGAATGTAGCAGGAACGCTGATTAGGTTATGAAAGAACTGAGCTTCAATATCGTACTTCGAAAGTTTCATTCAATACAGAATGTACTGTCTTCCCCATCGGGGGAAGAGACGAGAAGGGGGCTTTATCTTCTGTCTTGGGAGCTTCAAACTGGGAGATTGCCACGTCTCAATTCCTTGCCATTGCAGGAATTGATCCTCGCAATGTCGGTAAAGACTTGGACTCATGAATAAAGAATTAAAAGATCAAGCCATATCGCTTTTAATGCAGCTCATTGAAACACCGTCAATGAGTAAAGAAGAGGGTAAGACCGCTGATCTTATTCAAATTTTTTTTAAATCTAAGGATATTCAAGTTCAACGGTTAAAGAACAACATCTGGGTAAAGAACTTAAGGTTTGACGCTTCCAAGCCAACAATTTTGTTGAACTCCCACCACGATACCGTAAAACCCAATTCCGGTTATACAAACGATCCTTTTCAAGCCATAATTGAAGGTGGTAAATTGTATGGTTTGGGAAGTAATGATGCAGGAGGCTGCTTGGTGTCTCTGATCGCCACATTTCTTCACTTTTATGAGAATGAACTTCCTTTTAACTTAATTTTCCTGGCTTCCGCTGAGGAAGAGATCTCTGGTAGGAATGGAGTTTCATTAGTCATTCCAGAACTAGGTAAAATGGAATTTGCCATAGTAGGTGAGCCTACTCATATGCAGATGGCAGTTGCAGAAAAAGGGCTAATGGTTCTGGATTGTACAGTAAAAGGTGTTGCGGGTCATGCAGCTCGAAACGAAGGAAAGAATGCTATTTATGAAGCTTTGCCTGTTATTCAATGGTTCAAAACTTATGAATTCGAAAAAACTTCAGAGTGGTTAGGACCTATTCAAATGAGTGTCACCCAGGTCAATGCTGGATCTCAACATAATGTAGTGCCAGATTCTTGTGAACTCGTTGTAGATGTGAGAACTACAGATGTGATGTCTAATCAAGAAGTATTGGACCTGATCAAGCGATCAGTTAATTGTGAGGTGAAAGCTCGATCTACCCGATTGAACCCTTCCTCAATTTCTAAGGACCATGGTATAGTAAAAGCAGGTGAAGGTTTAGGAATGACCAAGTATGGCTCACCTACACTTTCAGACCAGGCGTTAATGCGCTTTCCTTCCTTGAAATTGGGCCCTGGAGATTCTGCGAGATCTCATACTGCAGATGAGTATATTAAACTTCAGGAGATAGAAGAGGGGATTGAATTGTATATTGAATTATTAAATAGATTTTTTAAAAAATAGACCGAAGCCGGAAGTCAGAAGTAAAACTTCGGTCTTCAAGCTTCAGTCTTCCGACTCCACATCATGAAACTCTGGAAAAAAGACATAGAGAGTTCAGCTAAGGTTGAACACTTCACTGTAGGAAGAGACTTGGAATTTGATATCCATTTAGCTCCTTTCGATGTTCAAGGCTCATTGGCCCACACGGCAATGTTGGCTTCTATAGGGCTTTTGACCCAAGAAGAGAAGGATTCAATTCACAAAGAGCTTAAGGCTATTTATGCTACTATGGAATCTGGCGATTTCGAGATGATGGAAGATGTTGAGGACATCCATTCACAGATTGAATTTATGTTAACGGAGAAGTTGGGTGATGTAGGGAAGAAGATACACAGTGGAAGATCGAGGAATGACCAGGTACTGGTAGACCTCAAGCTTTTTATGCGCTTTGAAGTGAAGGAGATTGTGGAGCTTACCAAAGCTCTTTTCGACAGATTTACTGAATTAAGCGAAGAACATAAGTCAGTACTGATGCCAGGCTATACTCATATGCAAGTTGCAATGCCTAGCTCCTTCGGGCTTTGGTTCGGAGCCTATGCAGAAAGCTTGGTAGATGATCTGAGTGCTCTTCATTCTTCTTATGAAATGATCAATAAAAACCCATTGGGTTCAGGAGCAGGTTTTGGGTCTTCATTTCCACTTAATAGAGAAGTGACCACAGAATTACTTGGGTTCGAATCAATGCATCACAATGTGGTATATGCCATGATGTCTAGAGGAAAAGCGGAAAAACAATTATCATCTGGTATGGCAGCCATTGCTTCAACTTTAAGCAAATTCTCCATGGATGTTTGTCAATACATGGGTCAGGATTTTGGATTCCTTACTTTTCCAGACGAACTCACTACAGGTTCAAGTATTATGCCCCACAAAAAGAATCCAGACGTATTTGAACTGATCAGAGGTAAGTGTAACCGCATTGTGGCTTTACCAAACGATATTGCAATGCTCTTAACCAATCTGCCTGTAGGCTATCATAGGGAAATGCAATTGTTGAAGGAGCTGTTATTTCCGGCTTTGGAAGATTTAAAAGGTAGTTTAGAGATGGCCGAGTACATGCTTCAACATATTCAGATTAATACAGGCCTGGTCGATCAGCAGAAGTATGAATACCTGTTTACGGTTGAGGAGGTGAATCGACTTGTGCTTTCAGGGGTGCCTTTTAGAGAAGCATATATTCAGGTTGGGAAGGATGTGAATTCAGGAAATTTCAAAGCGAATAAAGAGGTAAGCCATTCTCATGAAGGTAGTATTGGAAACCTTAAGACAGAAGCCATTCAAGCAAGCATGGATAAGCAGATAGAGCGATTCAAATTTGAAGATTGGGAAAAGAAGATTAAAATATTGACCTCTTAAATGTACTCTAATCCAAAAACTAGAGTGGCGTAAACAGCGGCTATGATCAAGGCCATCTGACTAGTTCTTCTAGTTTGAATATCAATTCCCATAGTTCTAATGATCTTTACATTGATCGACATAGAGATCAAGACTAAAGCCAATGAAATACCGAATAGTGTTTCAGGATTTTTAAAGGCTATAATTCCTCTTTGTTCACTTCCTTCCAGTAAAAGCGAGATGAATAAGAAAAGTATCGATAAAAATTGCTGCGTCTTTTTATTCATGGTAACCAAAAGTCAAAAACAATGCCATTCATACATTTGAAATGTCCCTTTGGACATTTGTTATACCCGATTTTTGAGCAAGGACGACAGCTCAATCCTTTTTTTTCTAAGATGGTAAATTTGGTTCTATAAGGGTACATTCCAAATTCAGGAATAGTGTTTCCCCAGATCGAAAATATGTTCTTTTTTAAAGCTGCCGCAATGTGCATCATGCCGGTATCATGAGTGAATACATAGCTGGCCTGCTTAATAACAGAGGCACTCTGATTGATAGAGAATTTTCCGCAACCATTATAAACATGAGCTTTTTTACCAAGCTCTTTAAGGGGTTCTTTGAAGTCCTCTGTTTCGTGCTTTCTATCAAAGAAGTCAGCGATCCTTTCTCCAGTTTCGGCATCTTCCTTTCCGCCTAAAAGCACGATAGGTTTATTGATTTTATCACAAAGCTCGATCATTCGATCAACAGGCAACTTTTTAGTTTCATGGTTCCCCCCAACGGCAAAGGCTATATACTCTTTCTGATGTGTTTCTGGCAACCAACCTTTTTCTACTTCATCTTTTTCGGGGATAAAGTATTCCAAGCCAAGTGCGTCATTTTTAATTCCCAATGGTTCTGCTGCTTCAAGATACCTGTCAACAATATGCTTGTTCGGTAGTTTGTCTACTTTGAAGTTGACGATAAGCCATTTTTCCCAGTTCAGCTTTGGAAAAGCAGCAGACTCAGTATTAAGCCTTGACTTAATTCGTTTAGTCCTTAGGTTATTATGCAGGTCAATTATAAAATCGAATTGCTCTGCTTTAAGATCTTCGATGAGTGACTTCATGTCCCCTTCCAGCAGATGAAATTTATCTATGTAGGGGTTAGCTTCTAGAACAGAATGATATTGTTTTTTGGTGGCATAATGTACCTCAGCATCATCTAACTGAGTTTTTACAGCTCTAATGACAGGCGTTGTAAGTACAATGTCTCCAATTGAAGAAAAACGAAGGATTAATACTTTTTTAGGCATTCGCAGTAGCCTTGGCTTTTTTCTTTATAAAGTGCTTTTCCATTTCTTCCTGGCTCAAAGCGTTAAAGGTCATATCTGCTGTTAGTCCACCTTTTCGGCCTACTAACAGTCCATATCGCATATCATGATAACCCTCCATTTTATGAGCATCAGGATTAATTGACAATTTAACACCTTGACTGATGGCATAGTTTACCCATCGCCAATCCAGGTCTAATCTCCATGGGTTAGCGTTGATTTCGATGATCACATTATGCTTAGCGCAATGATCTATGACCTTCTTATGGTCTATAGCGTAGCCTGCTCTTCTTAATAAAAGTCTTCCTGTAGGATGACCCAAAATAGTAGTATATGGGTTTTCAATGGCTTTCATCAGTCTTTGAGTTGCTTTCTGCTTATTCATGTTCAAGACTGAATGAACAGAAGCGACAATAAAATCAAAGCTCTCGAGAACATCATCGGAATAGTCTAAGCTTCCATCATTTAGGATGTCAGACTCAATTCCCTTGAAGATCTTAAAAGGAGCCAATCCTTTATTTAACTCTTCAATTTCTTTATGCTGTTCTACGATCCTGTCTTCTTCTAGCCCATTGGCATAAAAAGCCGACTTACTATGGTCACAAATGCCGAGGTATTCATAGCCAAGTTCTTTACAGTACTCAGCCATTTGTTTAAGACTGTGTTTTCCGTCACTATAAGTGGAGTGGTTATGAAGGATGCCTTTCAGATCTTCCATCTCTGCTAACAGAGGAAGACTGTTGCTTTTGGCTTTCTCAATTTCAAAAGTACCTTCTCTTAATTCTGGAACTACATAGGCAAGATTTAGTGAACCATAAAGATCTTCTTCTGATTGGTGAACTTCTTCATAGGCCATATCTCGTAAAGATTTGCCATTGGCGATAATGGCACTAATATGAGGTTGGCTACCTGTCTTTAGGAATTGGTCTCGAACCCAATGATCTGGATGGGCAAAATAGAATTCAACAATGATCTGGTGCTCTTTGAAAAAGCCTCTCCAACAAGTTGGTCCACTGATGCTCATTTCTTGCTTGAAATCTTCATGATCATCAAGTGCTTTTTCGAACTTTTCGATCTCTTTGGTAGCCACCAATAGCTCTAAAGTATTCGCTATTTCTAACTGCCTTCTCAGTTCACCCGTTACTTCAGCCTTTTCGACTGAATCTAATTTCTTGATGCTTTCCAGTACCTCTTTGGCCAATTCTTCGGCTTCAGAAAAATGCAGTTTATTAGCGTTGGCTTCCTTAAATTCTAATGCTTCAATGATCTTCTGTTGAGTTTTATCTCCGAAACCTTTAAGTCCAGCTACTAATCCCGTATTAGCCGCTTCTTTTAATTCATGCCCGCTTTCTATACCTAATTCCTTCCAAAGCACTTTGATCTTCTTAGGACCTATGCCTTTAATATCCAATAGCTCAATAATACCTTCTGGAGTTGTAATGAAATATTCATCCAATGCTTCTGAACTACCTCTTTCTGCAAGCTCTTTGATGGTGCTTGCTATTCCTTTCCCAACACCTTGCAATCCCTCCAGATCTGACAAACTCATAGAGGCCAATTCGACATCCATTTTGTCTAAATTGAAAATAGCATTTTGATAACCTCGAATTTTAAATGAGTTTTCATCGTGAAGCTCCATAAGTGCAGCTTGCAATTTGAGTTGTTTAAGTATTGTAGAATTGTCCAATATGTCAGAATTTGAATGAGAGGTGATAATTCTTGCTTTTTTTGTGTTGATAGAGTAAATACAATTTCTCTGCAAAGGTAAAAATAAGACATTATGAACTACTGGCTGATCAAATCCGAACCAAATGCATATTCTTTTGATGACTTATTGAAGGATGGTAAGACATATTGGGATGGGGTAAGAAATTATCAGGCCCGTAATAACATGAAAGCCATGCAGCCAGGAGACCTTGCGCTCTTCTATCATAGTGTCTCAGAAAAATCTGTAGTGGGAATTGCGGAATGTGTGAAGGAGTTTTACCAAGACCCCACAACAGATGATGATAGATGGGGGGTTGTAGATTTCGCAGCCAAGAAGAAGCTGAAAAGGACTGTTTCATTGGCAGAGATCAAAGAGAAGGATGAATTGTCTGAAATGGTTTTATTGAAGAATTCAAGATTGTCAGTTCAGCCTGTCAAAAAGGAAGAATTTGACTTGATCATTCAAATGTCAGTAGACTCATGAAGTTAACCTTTATTCTTGCTATCCTGATTCTAACTACTGCAGTTCAAGGACAAATTGAACACCTGGCAAGGTATGAGTTGGAGCATGACTGGGACAATCTCGATTATGTGGTGATCTCTAATCTAGAAAAAGGTGCGCTTGTAGTTCAACCTCAGGTAAAAGGAATGACAGATGAGTATCCTGTTGTTTTTCATCATTTGAATCGAGACCTAGAATTTCAATGGGCAGATACTCTAGCAGTCTCTAGGCGTATGCAGTTGCGAGGCTATCATTATGTTGATAACAAAAACATCTTACTTTTTCAGAACACTCAATTCAAAAGGAGGATTAAGATCGTAGTGATTGACACTAAGGAAAAGGACCTTCAACAATTTGAGCCTAAGAATATTGTTGACCTAGAGATCACTGAGTTTGAAGTGATCAAGGATCATGTGATCATTGGTGGCTATATTCAGGAAAGGCCGGCAGTATTCGCTTATGATCTGAAAACTGATAAGGTGAAAACACTCTCGAATGTTTTCCAGAACAGATCGGAATTACTCGAAGTCAAGATCAACTCCGACAGCCTTACTTTTAATGTTCTGTCTTCAATCGAGACAGAAACAAGAGATAGAACCATTGCTGTTAACACGTATGACTTTGCAGGTAATGCAATTCGTAACTATCAACTTGTAACAGAGAAAGAACACCAATTATTGACTGGGGTATCGTCCTCCATTTTGGATAAAGAGCAAGTGGTGGTGGGATTATACTGTGTGAGGGCAGGCACTTTCCCAAGCGGTTTATTCGTGAATCATGTAGATCGTACTGGAATTCAAACCATGAAGTATTACACCTTTGGTGAGTTCGATACCTTTTTGGAACACGAAGGTGTACGTAGGGCAGGAAAACTAAGAGAAAAGGCGCTGGATTTCAAAGATTCGAAACGAGTGTGGAGGTATAAGACCGATGTTCTTTTTGATGAGATGAAAGAAGCTGAAGATGGCCTGATGGTTTTAGGAGAGTTTTTTAAACCATGGAGCATGAATACACAGAATTACATGAAGCAGAAATTCGGTCTTAGCGACTTTAATGATTTCAACGATCCGATCAGAAACAATAGAGAATTCTATGGTTTTAATCCACTAGTAAGATCGGGTAGGAACCAGAGAGGTGATATTGATTTCACACATGCTTTTGCACTCAAATTAGATCCGAAGGGGAATATTCTTTGGGACGATAGTATGATCATAGACGAAGACCTGGAATCTCCCTTAAGAAACTTCGGGGCATTTCAGTGGTCGGGTACTTCTGCTAGGTATGCTTATTATCTAGATCAAGAGATTGTTGCTCAGCCTTTTATTTCGGATACTACAAGTAGAATGATCGAAGAAATAAAGTTGATGGAAGAAGATGAAAAAGTGACCTATGACAATGAGGAGTTTCAGGGTATTGTGGGCTGGTACGATAACCATTTCTTGGTTTTTGGTGTTCATTCTGTAAAAAGTGATGAATCTGGAAGAAGGAAAGTCTTCTTCTTGAATGCCATCACAGTAAAATAAACACCAAACTTTTCTAAGTGCGCATTATAATTTTTCTGATCCTTTTTGATTTTATGGGCAACCATGCCTATGCCCAACAGCAATTTTTAGAATTTCCCATCAGTAATAACACCATAAGATATGACCTGTACCCGATTGATGGTGCTGGATTCTTTGTTACCAAGTATGAAGCGATCGATAAGTCTAGAGAGGTGGTGAAGAATGTATTCTATTATGATCAAGACTTTAACCTTAAGCATGAGTTTTCTATTCAGGTAGACGGTAGATTTCAAGTGCTGAGAAAATGGGAGTCAGATAATGGGAATGCCTATTTGCTTTATCAAAGAGCGGCTTCAGAACTGTTTCTAATGCAGCTGAAGCCTTCAGGAGATTACAAGACTTTTGAAATTCCGCTAGTAGAATCAATGCGTATTCAACACTTTCATGTGATGGGTGATAAGGCCCTGATTGGTGGAGCTTTTGATTTTATGCACACCTTTTTTCTTTTCAATTTTAAAGAGGAAAGACTCATTGCTCTTGAAGGCGTCTATCAGCCTAAAATAAGATTAGTTCAGAGTAAGGTAGATAAAGAGGATCGAGTGATCACTATTGTTACGGCTGACTCCTACTCCAATGGGAAATCAACTTTTATGATCAGAAACTTCGATTTTGAGGGACAACTTTTGAGATCTGTACCACTGAAACCGCCAGGTATACCCGATCTGAATTCAGCTTCCGTTACTAATTTTCAGAATGGGGAGCAATTCGTAGTAGGAACCTATACCGATTTTGGTTTGGAAGGTTCTACAGGAGTGTATTTAGCAAAGATCCTAGCCGATGGAAGCCAGAGATTCAATTTGATACCTTATTTTAAATTGGAGGGTTACTATGACCATTTACCAGAAAGAGAGGCAGCAAGAAAACTCGAAAGGGCAAACAGGAGGTTTTTAAACAAAGGAGGTTGGTCAACTTCAGCTGAGCTTATTTTAAATACACCACACCTTGCTGGAGATCGAATTCATACCATGACAAGTCAAGGATATTACTATCAGGTAATTTTTAATACGGAACTTCAACTTCAGAGTGGTATTTATAATCCAGATTTTAGAGCTCGTAGATATTGGACGAAAGAGGATGAGTTTATGACCCTTGGCTGGGATAAACAGTTACAAATTAGTAAGACAAGTGCTCAGGGAGTCGACTTTTACACTCAATCTTTACAACTAAAAGAATTCGGTGATGGAAGTGAAGATATTTACATCAGTTTATTACAACATTGGTATAGTAACAACATCCTTTTAGGCTATTCTTTTAAAAGGAATGGTCAGAAATATTTTGCCATTACCAGTCAAAGTATTGATTAAGTAAATGGCTATAGGTTTGCTGTTTCTTATGACCCAAAAGCACGTTATCTAATTGAACCCCAAAGCATGATAGCTTATATGCGAACATTCCTCAGTACACTCCTCCTCGTTTTAAGCTCAGTCTCTCTACATAGTCAAGATAAAACCATTGAGTTACCATTGGACGGGCTCACTTCAGGATATGATGTATATCCGATGGGTAAATCCGGAGTTCTTGTGGTTGATCGTTCTGGACTGGTTAAATCAAGATACTTAGTAAAGCAAGTATATCATTTAGATACAGATCTTGAGATTCAAAATACCTTCAGTATTCAAATGGACGATAGGTACCGCAAGGTGAGCTGGCAAGCCGATGATGAAGGTGTTTATTTCCTATACCAGAAAAGGCTCCTTCAGAATGAGTTAGCCATTATGCATGTGAAGCCTAACGGAGAAGTAGAAGTCAATGAAATCCCTCTTTTTGAGGTCATGGACATCAAGCATTTTCATGTCGCTAATGGCAATGTGCTTATCGGAGGTATTTATGAATTCAAGCCAATCTTCTTCCTGTATAAATTAGAGAACAATAGAATAGTTCCTATACAAGGGCTTTATGACAGAAATGTAAACCTGATACAAAGCAGGATTCATAAAAATGCTGAAGTAATGAGTATTGTCACGTCAAGACAGTATGGTCAAAACCTAAGACAGTTCACTCATACAATTAGAAGCTATGATCTGGAAGGAAATTTTCTAAGAAAGGTTAAGCTAGAAACCCCGAACGGGGAGTGGATCAATTCGACTGTTGTTTCAGATTTTATAGGTACTGAAGAATACGTGATCGGGAGTTATACTGATGATGGTGTGAGAGGGCATACAGGTATGTATATAGCAAAAATAAAAGCTGACGGAAGCCAAGAATACAAGTTTACTCCATATTTTCAATTACCTGGTTTTTATACACAGTACTCTGATAAACGGACTGACAGAATTAAAACTAGGGCAAAAGAGAAATATGAGAAAAAAGGTAAATGGTCAACATCTCGCTCTTTGAAATTTTATGTTCCTCAAATGGGTAATGACAAAATCTTTGTCACAGCTGTGAAAGATATTGGCGACCCCAATGTTTATCAATTGGCATTTGACACTAATTTAGATTTAGTGGGTCTAGGAGTGACTCCATACCAGAAGAATTCTACTCAGGGACTGCTGAATCAATTGAATAGGGATGATCTTCCTATTGGGCTCAATTGGGTGCATGAGGATAATTTCTATTTCGTTTCTAAATGGAGTGGAAATTACGATCGTAGATGGAGTGGAAAGCTAGTGACAAGAATAATGAATGTGAATGGCGTAGAAGCCTATGAGTCTAAGATTCCATTGCTTTTTGAAAACAGAATTCATGGCTTGAGGAATAGAGGAATGCGCTATTGGTATGGAAACCGAATGTTAACCAGTGGGAGGATCTACTTAAATGGCAGCACATTTGGCGAATTCGTGATCACTTCTTGGACACTCGATGCCAATTAGAGCGATAATTTCAATTTTCTGCACAGGCTAGCGAATCCTTTTCTTATATTTGACCTTTGAAATGCAAAAAAGGCTACTCTTAGGTCATCCCCAATTAGCCATCACAATTGGCCGCCTCTGTCAGCAACTGATAGAAAAACATCAAAATTTTCAAGATACTGTGTTTTTAGGCCTGCAGCCTAGAGGGGTTTATTTCGCAGAGCGAATTAAAGAAAGACTTGAAGAATTTACTCAAACTGAGATCAAGCTCGGTTACCTAGATGCTACATTCTATAGAGATGATTTCCGAAGAAGAGATACTCCTGCACGCGCGAATGAGACCAAAGTCGATTTCCTCATTGAAAACAAGAAAGTAGTTTTAATTGACGATGTATTCTTTACTGGAAGAACTGTAAGAGCCGCCTTAGATGCTATGCACGCCTTTGGTAGACCTGAACAGGTCGAACTAATGGTATTGGTAAAACGAAGGCATTCTAAGCACCTACCAATTTTTGCAGACTACATTGGTAAACGAGTCAATACACTAGAAAGTCAGAGGGTATTGGTGGAATGGGAACATCAAGAGGGAGTGAGTGAAGATAATGTTTGGCTAATCAATAAAGAAGATTAATGGAGAACTTGAGCACAAAGCATCTTCTGGGGATAAAGGATCTTACAAGAGAGGATATAGAGCTCATTTTTCAAACAGCGGAAGAATTTAAGGACGTCATCAATAGGCCGATCAAGAAAGTGCCTTCATTGAGAGACATCACCATAGCCAATGTGTTCTTCGAAAATTCTACCCGCACAAAGCTTTCCTTTGAATTAGCCGAAAAGAGACTCTCTGCAGATGTTGTCAATTTCTCAAGCAGCAGTAGCTCTGTAAAGAAAGGAGAAACCTTGCTAGATACTGTGAATAACATCCTGTCTATGAAAGTGGACATGATCGTAATGCGACACAGCAGTCCGGGGGCACCGCATTTTTTGGCCAAACATATCGATGCAAATATTGTGAATGCTGGAGATGGAACACATGAGCATCCAACTCAGGCATTACTAGATACTTTCTCCATTCAGCAAAAGTTGGGAGAAGTTGCAGGAAAAAAAGTGGCGATCATTGGAGATATTTTACACTCGAGGGTTGCACTCAGTAATATTTTCGCACTACAGAAATTGGGTGCTGAGGTGATGGTCTGCGGACCGATCACATTACTTCCAAAGTACATCGATACTCTCGGAGTTAAAGTTGAGCTCGATGTAAGGAAAGCATTAGAATGGTGCGATGTGGCAAACATCCTAAGAATTCAGCTTGAGAGACAGCATATCAAATATTTCCCTTCGCTAAGAGAGTATTCCCTGTATTATGGAGTGAATAAGAAGCTTTTGGATTCACTCAACAAAGAGATCACCATTATGCACCCAGGCCCCATCAACAGAGGGGTAGAACTAAGCAGTGATGTAGCCGATTCCGATCATGCCATCATCTTAGATCAGGTAGAGAATGGGGTGGCTGTTCGTATGGCCGTCTTGTATTTATTAGCCTCCGTTTCTAAATAACTCAACATGAAAAAGTTTTTAAGAGTCCTAGTCATCAGCATTGTGCTGATTGTCCTTGCCTTTTATTTTTTGGTAGTACCGAAAGTAGTTTCACTCATTACAGACTATGATCGATACACTTTTGAATTCGTGACTTCAGACCCTGAAATGGTTGAGAATTATGGTATTGGCTCTAATAGAACACCTGCTGATTATGGATACCCAGGTTTTGAGGAGATCGATTATGAGACCCTAACTGATGGTCTGGCTTTAAATGGATGGTGGATTCCTGCTACCAAGCAAGGATTGAAACAGACGCTCATGATCAATCATGGTAGAACATCTAATAGATTGAAGACCATGAAGTATTTAGCCTTGGTAAAGGAACAAGGGCTAGATTCACTTTATAATATTTTCATTCCTGATTTGAGAAATTCAGGGAAGTCTGAAGAAGCTAAAACGGCACTTGGATACGAGTTTGCAGAAGATATTGTTGGAAGTATGAAGATGCTGAATGACCAACATGGCCAGACAGACTTTGTACTCTATGGCTTTTCTATGGGGGCTATGGCCAGTGCTGTAGCTGTGAACCGTCCCGATCTGGTACAGTTCCAAAAAGAGAATAGACTTACGGTCAACAAACTGATCCTCGATAGTCCTCTGAGTAATATCAAAGAAACTTCTAGGGTAGCAGGTCAAGAAATGGGAATTCCTGATTTCATCTTCAACCTAACTTGGGGAGCCTTTGACAAAAAGATAGTGGGCTGGAGTGATCAGATGAAGTTCTCATACCTACTTTCAAATAATAAGCTTCCAGCTTTAATTCTATACACAGATACTGATAAGCAAACGCCAGCTCCGATCTTAGAAGCGGAGATAGAAGGCTTAATGAATGTCTATCCTGTACTATTCAAAGGTTGTGAGCATGTGCAGTTATACACTCGAGATGAGTATAAAGAAAGATATACGAGTAGAGTGAATACGTTTTTGAGGTCAGAATTTTATTAACAAAACCTTTATTTCAATCGGAAAGGAAGAAAAGTTAGCTTTGCACCAACTTAATGGAAAAAGGAAATGAAGTACTATAATTCGATCATCGAAACTATCGGTGATACCCCACTGGTTAAACTTAATTCAGTCAATAAAGGCATCAAAGGCACTATCTTGGTAAAGGTTGAATATTTCAACCCTGGCAACTCTATGAAAGATCGCATGGCGATCAAAATGATAGAGGATGCTGAAAAAGAAGGCAAGCTTAAGCCAGGAGGAACAATTATAGAAGGTACTTCAGGAAACACGGGAATGGGTCTTGCTTTAGGAGCCATTTCTAAAGGCTATAAGTGTATCTTCACTTTGGCTGATAAACAGTCGCAAGAGAAGATAGATATCCTAAAAGCAGTTGGTGCAGAAGTGATCGTTTGCCCAACCAATGTAGAGCCAGATGATCCAAGATCATACTATTCAGTAGCTCGAAAGCTGAATAAAGAAATACCAAATTCATTCTACCCAAATCAGTACGACAATATTTCAAATGCTAAAGCGCATTATGAAACTACAGGTCCTGAGATCTGGAGAGATACCGAAGGAAAGATTACTCATTGGGCAGCTGGAGTAGGAACAGGTGGTTCCATGTGTGGAACGTCAAAGTACTTGAAAGAGCAAAACGCTGATATCATTTCTGTAGGGATCGATACTTATGGTTCAGTATTCAAGAAATATAAAGAGACAGGAGTATTCGATGAAAAAGAGATCTACCCATACCTCACCGAAGGTATTGGAGAAGATATTTTACCTAAGAATGTAGACTTCGATCAGATCGATACTTTCGTTAAAGTAACTGATAAAGACGGGGCCATTATGACTCGTAGATTAGCGAGAGAAGAAGGTCTCTTCTGCGGATGGTCTTGCGGTTCTGCCGTGGCTGGAGCTTTGGATTATGCAAAAGAAAACTTGAATGATGACGATGTGATGGTGATCATTTTACCAGATCATGGAACGCGTTACTTAGGTAAGATCTACAATGATGATTGGATGAAAGCCAGAGGATTCTATGAAGATCGTCAGTATAGTTCAGCAGCAGATATCATTACAAGACAGAATGGAAATGGTAAACTGACGACCATTGAGAAATCAGCAACCGTTGCAGAGGCCATCAAAATGATGACCTCAAACAGCATTTCTCAGCTTCCTGTTAAAGATGGGAATGACTTTGTTGGAAGCCTGATCGACTCAAAGCTATTGGCACAACTGATCGAAACTCCTGAGATAAAAGATCAGCCGGTTGCGGAGGTCATGGACGGTCCATTCCAGTTTGTTTCGGCAGATAACACCTTGGATGTATTGTCTTCTGTGATCACAAAAGACAATCCTGCAGTATTAGTGAGAGATGGACAGAATGAGATACATATCCTAACTCGTCACGATCTGCTAACTGCAATGACCAGTAATTAAAATACTTCAGAAAGATTATGAATGGCTCTCTTTGAGGGCCATTCTTATTTGGAAGTCTTTCCAAACGGTCAGTACAAAAAGTAAAGCTGCTAAGACTGTAGCTGACCAGCCTATTACATCTACTTCACCCCATTGTTTGATCGCAATTGCAGCGAATGCCCAAACACCTACATAGGTTGCGTAAGAAAGCCTTCTCTTTAACAAGAGGAATAAGTAGATAAGAAATGCTATTGCTAAAATAGCTACGGCCCAGGTGATTTCTGAAAAGCCACCTTTCCAACCGATCTTAGATAAATACGCAGTAATATTAGCTACCAAGGCTACTATGATCCATCCGGCATAAATAGAAATTGGCCACCATACCCAGAGCGAGTGTTTCTGGAATCCAATTTGAATGCTTACGGTCAATTTGAATAAACTAAAAAGTATAATAGCCATAGCCAAAGTGCTTAATGCCGTAAACTCATATAGCCACAAAAATACCCAAGCGCAGTTCCCGAAATTTGCAATTGTCAACCATTTAGACTGTGTATTTACATAGTCTTTACCACTGTTTCTGATCAGGTAAATGGCATTTCCCAGTAGTCCAATATAGATAAAGCCCCAAATGGAAAATGCATATCCTGCAGGGGTGAAAAGATTATCATATTGGTTGCTGAGGCTACCCATGGTGTTTCCATTCATGGCTCCAGTATTTGAATAGTAGGAGAGAAATATGGCGCCTAATAGAACGACAAGATTTAGGCTTGGAAGTATTTTGTCTTTACTCATTATCTTTTTTCATTTCTGCAGCTCTCATAGGCATGCTATCGATCAATGAAAATAGTTCTTTTTTGGAAATGGCTTTTTCGCTTCGATATTTCACACCACCATCAAGTCCGATCAGGAGAACTTCATTTTCATCTTTGAACATTGTAGAATTCCCAGGAAGTATGTCAACAGATGTTGGCCAGATCTTTTTTATTTGTTCATGGTCAGATAGAAGAAAAATCAACTTTCTTTCAGAAGATCCTGTTGAATCGTTTTTAAGCTCTTTGAGTTGTGCCTCTTTTAACTCAGAATTATTGGTGATCAAGATCCTATTCTTCCACCGAAAGTCTTTTAGTTCTTGAGCCATTGTGAGTTGGTTGATCGTCAATAGTGTGATCAAAACTATCCCTTTCATAATAGTTGAACACTTCATATGACGACATGTTTTGTTGCCTGCTCTTTTGTCTTCAACCATGATCTGTTCAGATTGTCTCTGACAAAAAAATATGCCCCTTGCGGGGCTTATTTAAATTCTAGTATCTCTGTATAAAGTTCTTATCTGTCCGAAGGCCTGATCATATATACGATCAATAAAAGCAGCAAATAATTCTTGAGGCGATGGAGGAGGCACCTCTTTGGCTCGTGCCAACTGAATCTCTTCTTTGGTTAAAGCTCTTTCATCTCCATTGAATGATGCCCATTGGTATTCCCAAATGTCTTCACCGCCAAGCTTTCTCTGAATCATTACCTGATCGCTATACGCATCTCTGATCTCAAAATTTAAAAGTCCGGTAGAGGCCAAGGTTTTTCTGAAAGTGGTATAATCAGCCTTAACAGTTCCGAAAACATCGTGAGAAACACCCTCGTTATCTTTGAATTGACCTACAATAACACTGTCTCTTCTGATCTCAACAGTCTTTGATTCGACCAAAGCTTGTCCTAATACAAAGTCATCAAATTCCATACTCAATATATGATCTGCGTTCAAACCGTAAGCCTCCATATCGGCTTGTGAGAAGAACTGTACGAATCGATCTCGACTAAAGCCGTCCAAAAATTCGAACATTCGATTCACAAAGAATTCATTCGTCAACTCAAGATTTCTAGAGTGTATAGGAATCGGTTCAACCAATACCCTAACCGTTCCAATGTTTCTTGCAGTAGTTAATAAACTGTCGATACCAGGGATGTTATTGTTGAACCTTAAAGCCATTTCAAAGTGGCCAAAAGCTTGTCTCCCGCTTTCAATAGTATTGATCTCCAATGACTGCTTACCTAATTCTACTTGAACAGCAGCAGCTTCATTAGCAGCATCCTGTTGATCGATTAAATAATCCTTAGGATTTACCAAGTCCAAGCAGGCTGGGCAACGTTGTATATCGCTGAAGTACTTATTCAAGTTGGCGTATTCGTTGTAAATACGCTCCCACCTGAAAGTATCATCACTTCTTTTTAATTGCTGAATACGTCTCAAATGAAACTGTGAAGCCACACGATAGCCATCAATTAAAACATCCTGTGCTTTTTTGTTGGTTGGGTTAGATTGAAGCCTGTTGACGGCTCTGTCTAGAGCAGTTTCATAATCGCCTTTTTGAAAGGCATTTTTTCCAGTGGCGCATCCCACCAAGATCAACGCCATGAACATGATTGAAAGTTGTTTGTATAAAGTGTTCATAAGCTTTAATGTTTAGTTCAAATATACTATGACGAAAATAGTGCCAATTCTTTTATCGACCTGATTCATTCAGCTCGATAATTTTATTCTTCATCAATTCATAAGTACTGTTAGTAAGGTCATCAAGGTCACTTTCTGTTAACCCTTGTACCGAGATCTCAGGTAAACAGTAGGTGTGCACTACTCCTGGTTTAAGCAACAAACTACCACGTTTCATCAGTTTTTTGGCATCGAGAATGATCACAGGCAGAATAGGGATTCCAGATTCAATTGCCAGTCTGAATGGGCCATACCTAAAAGGAAGGAGTGGTTCATCGGTATTATTTCTTGTCCCTTCAGGAGCTACTAATACAGAAGTTCCTCCTGATAATAATTCTTTTAATTTTTGGCTGCCTATTTTTCTGCTTTCTGGGCTAGACCTGTCTACCCAGATTGCAAATCTACTTGTGATCCATCCGAAAACAGGAATCTTGGAGAGTTCTTGCTTTCCAAGGGCCACAAGTGGTGCTGGTATGGCAATGGGTATAGCTGGAGCATCTAAAAAAGAAGTGTGGTTGATGATAAAAATGTATGATTTTTCCCGGTCTACCACTCTTTTATTATGTCCAACAAACCATATACCAGTCAATAGACCAAAAATGTAAACCCATACTCTAATGAAGAAATAGGTGATTTGGTCTAGTTTTCTTGATATAAGAATAGGTATGACCATTGGAAGTGCCAATAATAGCATAGGAACTACAAATGCTATACTGCACCATCCGGTATAAATATATTGAACTAGCTTTTTCAACATGCTGATCTTTTTCGAAGATTTTTCGAAAATAGTTTTTTTAAGTCAAACGCGTCATTACATTTGAAACTGAATTTAATGAAACAGATGGTGTACGGTCATCCACGTCATCATCATTAAAAAATGGATGAAACCTAACTCTTTGCTTGTAAAACCCTGACTTTTAGTCGGGGTTTTTTCATTCCATAGCGCAATTATCTTTTCGACTGGTATCCACTAAATGAAAGATCTTCCAGCCGTCACCGGTCTTATACAATTTGAATGAATTAACACCACAGTGTGAAAATTTCTTTCCTCTATAAAACTTGAACGGGGTCCATACTGAAGCAAGGTCTCCGTCTATGTGAATAGAGCCAAATTCTATTTGCTCATCCCAAATCTCATCATGAGGGGTGCCAATGGCTTTAAGGAAATTTTGAAAATCACTATTAGCAACTACTGTATTCCCTTGGCGATCTTTGGTGACCCGCTGAAAGACAACATCATCGATGATCACTGAATGAACCATTGACGAATCTCCTGCTCGCATTCCATCAAACATGGTCATAATGGTTTTTTTGATAGCGGCCTTATCGTCTTGAGCCTGTAAGTTATTGCTGAAAAATAGGAGCCCCAAAAGGGCTCCGAAAACGAGAATTCTTTTCATGATCGAAGCATTTAATGCAGGAATTTAACACACTTCCTTGAGTTCTAATGCTTCTAAGTTGCTAATTATCTGCTGCGTTTTACACTACCCCCCGTATTCGTACTAATGTCTGTTCTTGGTTTACCTGCATATCGGACTGTACCTCCTGTACCGGCACTGGCTCTAAGTTTATCAGAGACATTGAGTTTAACATCTGCTCCTGTGTTTGCCCTGGCATATCCATCGTTGGCTTCAAGGTCCAAGGCATTGATATAACCCCCAGTAGAAGCGGAAGCATCAACTTCATCAGAAATACCTTCAATGCGGATAGTGCCAGAAGTAGTAGCGCCTAGATCGACAGAGCTAGCTTTCACTTCTAATTCTACTAGACCTGAGGTTGATGTTTTCACTTGAATGTCATCTACCTCTAAGATCGACCTGAAGTTGACCTTAGCAGAAGTACTCACGTTGATCTCTTCAAGATCTTCGGCATAAGTTAAAGTAGCTTTTACGCGATTGCCTCTATGTCTTCCGTTTGTGAGTTTAATGTAGAGCCTATCTCCTCTGACCTCTGTGATTACGTCATCTAAGTCAATCCTAGAAACCTCTAATTCAATTGAGTTTTCAGAACCTTTTTGAGCGACAAGCTCAATGCCCATACTTACAGTGATCTCATCGAAATTAGGAAGGTTTCTCGATTCCGAGCTTTGAGCTTTGGCGGTGATTAAACAGAATAATAGAAGTGTACTAAAAATATATTTCATGGTGTTGAAGTTTTGACCTGCCCTAAAGACCAATAACTTAAGATCAAGGTTGCACCTATATTATTAAATATCTCTTATTGGCCTCTATGGGCTTATGAAGAAGAGCAAAGAGTATTAGAACAAATTGAAAAGTATTCTAGGTGATTTGTGTTGAGATTTTAACATCAAAATGTCTAATATTAGCAGCTTTATCAGATTTCCGTAAGATTAGATTTGAATTGAGCATGATCCATACTATATCATGAAATAATGAAAGTTCTATTTTCTGTTTTTGCTATGCTAGTCATGGCTCATTTTTCTCTTGCCCAAGAACCAGGATACGTTCAAAAAGTCATTATTATTTTGGAAGATAAGTCTGAAATTAGTGGAGACTTAATCTCAGAAAACGAAAGAGAGATCGTTATCAACAATACCAGCTTGGGATTATTGAATTTTAGTAGAACACAAGTAAAAAAGGTCATTTATTTAGATGCCAAAGGTCGGATTCCTAATCCTAATCCTACAAGATACTTTATAGGGCAATCTGCATACACTTTAGAAAAAGACGAGGGTTATTTTCAAAACATATATGGTCTTTTCAACCTAGTGAGTTATGGAATCACAGATCGATTTAGTGTAATAGGAGGAGTGGAATTAATTTCTCTTTTCAGTGGTACCCCTATACTATTTGCCAATGCCAAGTATGGGTTTCCAATTTCTGAAAAAATGAATGCTGCTGCTTCCTTCAGCTATCTTACCTTAGCGGGTTCTTTAGCAGATTTTAATGCTGGAACAATTAATGGTCTCTTGACCTATGGAACAAAAGAACATCAACTGACTTTTGGTACAGGCTATGCATTTGCCAATGGTGATATCGATAACAGTAGCATCTTGACGATTGGTGGAACGACCAGAATAACAAAACGACTTGCGTTGATCACTGAGAACTATGTACTTACCTCTGGAGAGGGTTCTTTGATATCAGGTGGAGTAAGGTATATTGCCAAGAAGATCACTATTGATCTGATTGCCTTTCAAGGTGGAGTGCCAGCTATTGATATTGTTCTCAATTTCTAAAATCACGTCTTTTGCTTTTGATAATATTTAATTTGAATGTGCACAGTAACATTTCTTCCAAAAAACGAACTGGATTTTATTCTCACTTCGAATAGAGATGAAGACCCTCAAAGATCAACGAATCAAATGGTGTACCAGGAGATCTCTGGACGGCCTGTTTATTTCCCAAAGGATCCTAAAGCCGGAGGAACATGGTTTGCTTCCGATGAAAAGGATTTTACGCTTTGCATTCTGAATGGAGGGTTTGAAAAACATGATTATGATCCCCCTTACGGAAGGAGCAGAGGTTTAATGCTCCTTGATTTCTTTGAAGTCAATCAAGTAGAAAAATTCATTGAAAGCTACAATTTCGAAGGTATAGAGCCTTTTACATTAGTAATTGTAGACCATTCAAGAAAGCTTCTAAGACTGCATCAAATTGTTTGGAATGAAGAAGAGATCGATCATCAAGAATTGGATCGAGAAAAGCCCTATATCTGGTCTTCATCGTCTCTGTACCCAAAAGATGTTAGAGAAGAAAGGAAGGGTTGGTTTGTCGATTGGTTAAAGTCTAGATCGGAATTTAATCAAAGCAAGATCAAAGAATTTCACGAGTTTGGTGGGAAGGGCGATGCTTGGAATAATTTTGTCATGAATCGAAATGGAGAGGTCATGACGGTCAGTGTTACCTCAATAGATAAATCAGGCCCTGCATTCAATTTTGAACACAAGAGCCTGATCTAATATATTACCCGATATCAAATTTAATTCCTTGAGCAAGCGGAAGCTTGTCAGTATAGTTAATGGTGTTTGTCTGCCTTCTCATATAGCCTTTCCAAGCATCTGAGCCAGACTCTCTACCACCTCCAGTTTCTTTTTCACCTCCAAAGGCCCCGCCAATTTCAGCACCAGAAGTTCCGATATTCACATTCGCAATTCCACAATCAGAACCTGTCGCAGATAGGAAAGTGTAGGCTTCTTGAACATTGTTAGTCATGATAGCAGAAGAAAGTCCTTGCTTCACTCCATTCTGTTGAACCAGCGCATCATGAACATTTCCTGAGTACTTCATAATGTAGAGTATCGGAGCAAATGTTTCTTCTTGAACAGTTTCATATTCATTCTTCGCTTCAACAATACAAGGCTTAACATAACAGCCGCTTTCAAATCCTTCTCCTTCTAGAACGCCACCTTCTACTAGGACTTTTCCACCCTCTTTCTGAACAGATTCTATGGCGTTGAGGTAATTGTTTACTGCGTCTTTATCGATCAGTGGACCCACATGGTTAGATTCATCCAATGGGTTTCCAATCTTCAACTGCTTGTAAGCACTAACAATGGCATCTTTTACCTGATCGTAGATCGATTCATGAATGATCAATCTTCTTGTAGAAGTACATCTTTGACCTGCAGTTCCAACAGCTCCGAAAACACTTCCGATAACAGTCATTTTAAGATCTGCTTCAGGAGTAATGATAATAGAGTTGTTTCCGCCCAATTCCAGGATAGTTTTTCCAAGTCTAGCGGCAACTGTTTGGCCCACTATCTTACCCATTCTAATTGATCCTGTGGCTGATACTAATGCTACCCTATCATCTTTGGTCATGAATTCACCGACTTGATGATCTCCGTTGATCATGCATGATATTCCTTCTGGCATTTCATTTTCTTTAAGCGTTTCAGCAATCAGATTTTGACAAGCCACAGAAACAATAGGTGTTTTTTCAGAAGGTTTCCAAACACAAACATCTCCACAAACCCAAGCAATTGCAGTATTCCAAGCCCAAACAGCTACAGGGAAATTAAATGCTGAGATAATACCCACCACTCCTAATGGATGCCATTGCTCTTGCATATGGTGGCCTGGACGCTCAGATTTAATAGTCAGTCCATGAAGTTGTCTTGAAAGACCTACAGCGAAATCACAGATGTCGATCATCTCTTGAACTTCACCCAAACCCTCTTGATAAGATTTACCCATTTCGTAGGAAACCAATTTGCCAAGATCTGCTTTATGCTTTCTTAACTTTTCGCCAAACTGACGTACAATTTCTCCTCTAGCAGGCGCTGTTACCTCTCTCCATTGTAAGAAAGCTTCTTGTGCAGTAGCTAATACATGGTCGTACTCTTCACGATTAGTTGTTGAAACTGAGCCGATATAGTCACCCGAAACAGGGGTGTATGACTTGAGTGCGCTTCCTTTATTTGATGATTTTAATCCGGTAGATGTTCCGGCATTTTGATCTTTGACTCCTAGATTTTTTAGGGCTTCTTGAATACCAAAATTGTCCATTTCTATTCCATAGTTTATTTCCAATTCATAATTACAAGGAATAAGTCAGGACTGCAAAAATTCTACAGATTGGTTAGTTGTGCCGATAACAATTGAGGTCAAATTAGATTCTTCGAAAAGGCCATCATTTCTAAAAAAGAGAAATGATGGCCTATACCTGAGTTGGCTCTGAATCAAGTTCTGAATGACTTAAGTTGAATTTGTTGCTATTAAGAACTGACTTACCAGTCTATTCTGAAATAGTCTTTTTCTCCATCAGGCGTTTTACCCATCACGTAGAAATCTCTTGATTTAGAATCGACAAGACGCTGAAACTCTTCGAGAGAATCTATGTCGCTATCCCCTACTTTAGTGATGACAAAGCCTTCTTTAAGCCCTGCTTCTCTCCAAGCTCCATCGGCTAGTTCTAATAACTGAACTCCTCCTTCAATGCGAAGTTGTTTTCGGATTTCGTCATTGATACTGACAAATTTAGCTCCTTCAATTTCGTAGCTAAGCTGAATTTCCTCAGGTGTTCGGGTGACGACCAAGTCATCTTTTTTGATCAATGTAAGGGCTGTATTCTTTTTATCTCCATTCCTTTTGAAAGCTACGTCTATCTTATCACCCGGTCTTCTGCGTGCTACCAATTCCTGTAATTCACTAGTTGTGCGAACTGTTCTCTCACCAATTCCCACGATCACGTCACCAGCTCTCAAGCCTGCTTGATCTGCAGCACCATTTGGGCTCACATCGCTGATCAATACGCCAGAAAGTTCATTGGTTGCTTGACCGTCAGCGTCTCGGATGGTTACGCCTAAAAGCCCGCGTTGTACTTCACCAAACTCCAAAAGGTCGTCCATTACTTTTTTTACAAGAATGGAAGGCACTGCGAAAGAATACCCATTAAACGTCCCTGTATTGGTAGCAATAGCTGTGTTGATTCCAATAAGTTCACCATCGAGGTTGACCAATGCTCCGCCACTATTTCCTCTATTCACCACTGCATCAGTCTGAATGAAGGATTCTATACCATAGTTATTTCTTTCACCGCTTTGAATTAGGTTGATATTTCTAGCTTTCGCACTCACGATACCTGCAGTCACTGTATTGTTCAGATCGAACGGATTTCCAACTGCAAGGACCCATTCACCGATATCAACCCGATCAGAGTCTCCAAAATCAACAAATGGTAAATTGCCCGCGTCAATTTTAATAAGGGCAAGGTCAGTATCTTGATCTACACCAATAAGTTCTGCTTCAATTCTTCTGTTATCGTCTAATCTTACTTCTAGCTCATCTGCATTTTCTACCACGTGATAGTTAGTGACTATGTATCCTTTTTGTGATATGATAACTCCTGAACCTGTGGACTGTCTCGTTCTTCTTTCTCTTCCGAAAAGCCTAGACCAAGAGCTAGATCTTCTGGCTGTAGAGGTGTTGGTGATATGTACCACAGCTGGAACAGCAGACCTTGATGCTTTGATAAAATTGATTCCATCAGGAATGATATAATCTTTTTTGGCTGTATTAATGTCCCCCAAGGAGGTAGTAACTGCTGATTGGTCAGATAGACCATTGAAGTTTCGATTGTCTGATGAGTCTAAAAGCCTTACGCCTATCAACACAATAAGGCCACCGAGTAAAGAGGAGGCCATCAAACCCAGAAAGAATTGTCTTTTAGATACCATGCTTGTTCTAATTAGTGCTTAGTAAAACGGTTTGAAAAAGCTGAAGTTTTAATTTATTTAAAATAAAGGAGTTATTAACCTGATTTAACAGTTTTCACCAAAGAAAAAGGGCTGCAAAAAGCAGCCCCTTTCATCAACCTCAACAACACAAAAACTACTTCACGTTGATCTTACTCACCAATTTCTTGGTGTCGTCTTTTGGAATGGTCAAACTCAAAATTCCATTTTCATAAGCGGCTTCAATTTTTTCGCTCATGATATTATCTGGTAATTGAAAAGACTTTTCGAACGAGCCATACTCCGTTTGGATGGAATAGAAGTTCTTTTCATTCTTCTCTTTTTCAAACTTTCTTTCCCCACTAATTTTTAAAAGTCCATCATTCAAATCAATGCTGAAGTCTTTCTTGTTGAATCCGGGAACAGCAACTTCGATTTCAAAAGCCTTATCGGTTTCTGCTATATCTGTTCTTGGGTTGAAAGTTGAGCCTTCGGTCTTTACATTTCCATTAAAGAAGTTGTCGAAAAATTTGTCCATTGTGTTTGGAGATAACCAGTCTGAGTTTCTACTAATCATGTTCATATCT
>CBFIDS010000096.1:0-29037 GCA_965661435.1 Roseivirga sp. | reverse complement strand
GGAATGACGTTCTTTGCTAGAAGCTAGAAGCTAGAAGCTAGAAGCTAGAAGCTAGAAGCTAGAAGCTATTTTCTTTCCGCTACCCAATCTCTTGCGTTCATAAACGCCTTGATCCACGGGCTTAGCATCTCTGCTTTTCGTTCAGCAGGGTAGTTCGCCCAGTTCCAAGGGAAGATAGAACGCTCAAAGTGAGGCATTATGGCTAAGTGTCTACCATCCTTACTAGCTAATCCTGCTACATGGTAATCAGATCCATTTGGTGATGCTGGATATGCTTCGTAGCTATATTTAGCGATCACGTGGTATTCGTTTTCTGCTTCAGGTAGGTTGAATCTACCTTCTCCGTGTGCTACCCAAATACCAAGTCTGCTTCCTGCCAATCCACTCAACATCACTGAATTATTTTCAGGGATGGTAACGTTCACAAAACCTGACTCGAATTTGTGAGCAATATTATGGTCTAAGTGTGGATGCTTTTTGTGTTCAGGATAAAGCAAGCCGAGTTCTCCCATCAATTGGCAACCATTACAGATACCTAATGAGATAGTGTCTTCTCGAGCATAGAAGTTATCCAATGCTGCCTTTGCTTTCTCGTTGTACAAGAATGCTCCAGCCCAGCCTTTAGCAGAACCTAGAACGTCTGAGTTTGAGAATCCACCTACGAAGGCAATAAAGTTCACATCGCTTAAATCTTCTCTACCTGCAATCAGGTCCGTCATATGGACGTCCTTTACATCGAAACCAGCTAGGTGCATGGCATAGGCCATTTCACGGTCGCCATTCACACCTTTTTCACGGATGATGGCCGCTTTGATTCCAGTCTTTTCCTTTCGGTCTGGATTCAGTCCTAGTTGATCATACTGACCTTCAAAACCTTCTGGGAATTTGAATTCAAGTGGCTGCTTTTTATAGTTGTCGAAACGCTCTTTGGCGAGTTCTTTACCAGACTGTTGCTGATCTAATAGATAAGAGGTTTTGTACCAAGTATCTCTCAACGACTCAATGTCTAGTAAGTAGCTTTGCGTATTGGTTTGGATCGATAAGATCGGTTCGCCAATAGGAGCTCCTAGCTCGTAATGGATAGTACCCATAGCAGTCAACTGCCCAAGTACCGCTGGCAATTCTTCATTATCGATCTGTAAGACCAGGGCTGGTTTCTCTGAGAAGAACACAGAAATATCATCAACAGCTGGCATGTTCTTCAAGTCAGCCGATATTCCCAAGTTCACTTGAGCGAAAGTCATTTCAAGAAGAGCTGTAATCAGACCACCAGCAGATACATCGTGACCTGCTAGTATTTTATCTTCTTTGATCAGCTTCTGAATGTAATCAAATGTCGCTGCGAAATTGGCGGTGTTCTTTATGATTGGCGCACTAGTTCCTAATTTACCAACAACCTGTGCGAATGATGATCCGCCTAATTTGAATTCGTCTCCAGAAAGGTCGATATAAAGCAATGTCGACTCAAAGTTGGGTTGAAGCACAGGCTCTACCACTTTCTTCAGGTCACTTACTTCGCCTACAGCTGAGACGATCACTGTTCCAGGAGCATAGACCACATCGTCTTTGTACTTCTGAGTCATCGACATAGAGTCTTTACCTGTAGGCACGTTGATACCCAGGTCACAGACAAAGTCTGAAAGACCTTTAACCCCCTCGTATAAGCGAGCATTTTCACCTTCGTTCTTAGCGGGCCACATCCAGTTGGCTGAAAGTGAAATCCCTTTGATTCCTTCTGAGATAGGAGCGAAGATGATATTGGTCAGAGATTCGGCCACTGAAAGCTGAGAACCTGCGACCGGATCGATCAATGCCGAAACTGGCGCATGACCAATTGAAGTGGCAATTCCTTTTTCGCCTCTATAATCAAGGGCCATAACCCCCACATTATTCAAAGGTAATTGTAATGGCCCTGCTGTTTGTTGCTTAGCTACTCTACCTGTAACACATCGGTCGACTTTGTTGGTGAGCCAATCTTTACAAGCAACCGCTTCAAGTTGAAGTACTGCATTCAAGTACTCCTGTAATTTCTTAATGTCGTAAACGACTTCTGAGAACTGAGCTTTTTGGCTTTTGTCTTCCAAAACAGTTTTTGGAGAAGAACCAAACATGTGAGCCAATTCCCAGTCCATCGAGTTTTCACCTGTTTCTTTATTCTCGAACTTGAATTTATGGTCTCCGGTGATGTCGCCAACTACGTAGAAAGGAGCTCTTTCCCGCTCAGCGACCTTCTTCATGTACTCGATGTCACTTTCCTTCATCACAAGTCCCATACGTTCTTGCGACTCGTTACCGATGATCTCTTTATCCGAAAGGGTAGGGTCGCCAACAGGAAGTTTTTTCACATCAATGGTTCCACCAGTTTCCTCTACTAATTCTGAAAGGCAGTTCAAATGACCACCTGCTCCATGATCGTGTATCGAAACGATCGGATTCTTGTCCATTTCAGCCATGGCGCGAACGGCATTGTAAACTCTTTTCTGCATTTCAGGATTCGAACGTTGAATAGCATTCAACTCGATGCCTGAAGCAAATTCACCTGTGTCGACAGAAGAAACGGCACCACCACCCATTCCAATGCGGTAGTTATCTCCTCCCATCACTACGACTTTATCACCAGTTTCTGGAGTGTCTTTGAGGGCATCAGCTTTTTTACCATAGCCAATTCCACCCGCCATCATGATCACCTTATCAAAACCATGTTTCTTTCCAGCTTCCTCATGCTCGAAGGTCAAAACTGAACCTGCAATCAATGGCTGACCAAATTTGTTTCCGAAGTCGGAAGCCCCGTTAGATGCCTTGATCAGAATGTCCATCGGGGTTTGATATAACCATTGGCGCTCTGGCATATTGGCTTCCCATGTTCTTCCTTCTTCTAGCCGAGAATAAGAGGTCATGTAAACAGCTGTTCCGGCTAGAGGCAATGAGCCTTTACCACCCGCCATTCTGTCTCTGATCTCTCCACCTGAACCGGTAGCCGCTCCATTGAAAGGCTCAACAGTGGTAGGGAAGTTGTGTGTTTCTGCTTTTAGTGAGATCACAGAATCAAATTCTTTCGTCTCGAACCAATCTGGTTTTTCTTGGGTCTTTTGTGCGAATTGCTCCACTCTCGGACCTTCAATAAAAGCCACATTGTCTTTATATGCAGAGACTAGCTTGTTGGGATTCTGCTCAGAAGTTTTCTTGATCAGTTTGAAAAGAGAAGATGGCATTTCTTGCCCATCGATAATGAAAATACCGTTGAAGATCTTATGACGACAATGCTCTGAATTTACTTGTGAGAATCCAAACACTTCACCATCTGTCAGTTTTCGATCCAATTGTTCACTGACTTCGTTTAGATAATCGATCTCTTCTTGACTCAGTGCTAGTCCCTCTTGCTGATTAAAAGCAGAAATATCATCGATATACAAGACTGGCTCTGGCTTAATGTCAATAGTGTATAAGTCTTGATTCAGTTGCTTATAAAGAACTTGGAGCATAGGGTCATAAGCCACCTTGTCGCTTTTAACCTGCTCAAATTCTTCAATTCTTTCAATGCCGGAAATACCCATATTTTGGGTGATCTCTACGGCATTGGTACTCCATGGAGTGATCATTTCTTTTCTAGGGCCAATGAAAAAACCTGAGAGTTCTTTCTCTTCTATAACAGAGGCATTTCCAAAGAGCCAAAGTAGTTTAGGGATGTCCTGTTGTGGAAGTTCCTGTGAGAGACCCACAGCGTAGATTTTGCCTTGTCCGGCATTGAAAAACTGAATCATTAGAACGAATGCGTTTGGGTACGAATTACCTGCGCAAAATTAGAAAAAGATTTGGGTTTAGGTCCTAGTTAGGGCCTGGATTTATGGATGGGATATATAGTTACAAATTGATCAGTGAAAATACCCGCCTTATTACAGGTAGATTCTCTTTTTCAGCCTCAAGGAAGTCTTGGTGGAGGTATAAACCTCCACCTTCCAACTAATTCTTTTTTACAGTAGGATAAGTAATATTGAGCTGCTCTAAATAAGTATCATACTTTGTTTCATCGAAATAATACTTTTCTAGCTGAGGCCTGAATTGATCCATGATTCCCTTGTTCAAATAGACAGGAGGGAGATCGTCTTTAGTGATCATAGGCTGGTATTTGGTGGTTTTGCTCTGAATGTTTTCAAAGTAGTCCCAAGCTTCATCAACTAATTCAGGCTGAAGAAGAAAATCTAGAATGGTCATAGCCTCTACTTTGGCACCAGCAGTAGCACCCTTATGTGCTATTGGAGTAGCCATAGCAATAGCATTGCTCCAATGATGTCCTTGGAGTCCAGGGATGTTCGAAGGAAACCTCATGGTCACGGTTGGTACTTTCCAACTGACATCTCCAATATCATCAGAACCACCACTGACAGGCTGAGTAACAGGTAATCTTAAACTGGATAGATTAGAACTTAAACCCCTTGGGTTCGATCCTACTTCTTCTTGAACTGCTTTGGCCAATGCCTGATCCTTTTCATCCCATTCAGGCAAACCGACATCCAATATGTTCTCATACATGGTCTCAGCAATCACTTTATTAAAGTGTCTCGGCCATGCTGTTCCAAGTATCCTTGAACTCATTTCTGTATCTGTCATTAAAGCGGCCCCTTTAGCAATATTATTGGCCGACTCGTACATGTCCATGATGCCTTCATAAGTAACATCTCTGAAATAATACCAAATAGAGGCTTTTGAAGGAACAACATTAGGCTGATCACCACCATCGGTAATGATAGAGTGCGAACGTTTAAGCGGATGTAAGTGCTCTCTTTTGTAGTTCCAACCCACATTCATAAGCTCAACTGCATCGAGTGCTGAACGCCCTCTCCATGGGGCTCCCGCACCATGTGCCGCTTCACCATCGAAAGTATATTCAACAGAGATAAGTCCTGTTCCAGAGGCTTGACCATAAGAAACCGATAGGTTGCTGCTCACATGTGTGAAAATGCAAATGTCTATATCATCGAAAAGGCCATCGCGGGTATACCAGGCCTTTGCAGCTACTAGCTCTTCAGCGATACCTGGCCAGATCACGAGTTTTCCGCCAATGTCTTCTCGTTCCATGATCTCCTTGACTGCCAATGCAGCCGTAATATTGAGAGGGATGCCCGAATTATGCCCCTCACCATGGCCAGGAGCACCTTCCACCATTGGCTTGTGATAGGCGACTCCGGGGTATTGAGAAGCTTTTGGAATACAATCCACATCGCTTCCTAAGGCAATAGTTGGACCATCACCATTGTCCCATGTAGCAAACCAAGCAGTGGGAATGCCAGAGACTGATTCTTCTATTTCAAAACCGTTTTCTCTCAGTATGTCTGTGAGGTATTTGGAAGATTCAAATTCTTGAAAGCCCAACTCAGCAAAGCTAAAGATCTTATCGATCATTACTTGTGTTTGCTTATGGTTCTGCTGAACGATCTCTACGGCATCGGCTTTAAGCTTATCAATTTGCTTTTTATTGTACTTCTTTTGAGCAGAAAGTTGAAAGCCCAAAAAGAGGAGAGAAGATAAAAGGAGTATTTTTTTCATGTTTTTTAAGGTTGAATACTCAAAATACGAAAATAAAAAAGGCCATCACTTGATGGCCTAACTAATTCTTGTTGAAATGAATCTATTTGATCTCAATATTGATTTTCGCATGTTGGTTAGGAGCGATGATCGCATTCATTACTTCGAAGGCCATGCTAAACGAGTTTAGTCTTTCCTTGGTCTTCACTTTAAGCACTGTTTCACCTTGAGGAGCGATCTCAATAAGATCGGAGGTATCATAAAAAGTAAATTCTGATAGGTTCTTCAGCTTAAAGGGAGCATCGCTTGTGTTGTTGATGGTAACATGTGCGATGGAAGTATTTCCCGGATATTCAAATTCACTTACCTCTAAACTGGCATCCAAAATGAGCTTCATGTGCTCTTCTCTTCCCACCAAGAGTTCATTATACCATACTACTGTTCTTCCAGCCGTTAATGCATCCTGAAGTGATGCTTCAGTTTTCTCTTTGGCAAATACGAGGGTGACTGGCCTATGACCGCCATGTTGAGTTTCATAATCCCAATCAATCAGACCATGCACATCTGAAGTTCCCATAATGGTCAAGTCATTGTCTAAAGCAATTTGTAAAGCTTCGTCTGAATAAGTATCCATATTGACCACCTCAATCCCATGAATTAGGTCTTTCTCAATCAGTTCATTGTGTAAGTCGTATAGTTTAGCGATTCCATCTTTTTCTTGCCCTGTCCAAGTCGGGTGATTCCAAAAAACAAAAGCATTTTGGTTTTTGGCTTCGTTGAATGAATCCATGAAATCGTCATTATTGAGCTTATTCGCATCTTCAATAAAAACAGCATTGCTATGTCCTGGTGGCATACTTCTGGTGATCTCAGATCCTCTGACGATCATCAAGCCACTATTCTGTGCTAAACTTACAGCCAAATCATAAGACCTGTTTCTGTTAGGGTGAGGGATGTCCGCACGATGTGGTTGATACTCCAAATGTTCTGTTAAAGAGATAACATCCAAACCGTCTCTTATGGCTTCCTGAACTCTGATGTCTGGCCATACGCTTCCATCTGAAAAAACAGTATGTATATGAAGGTCAGTCTTTAAGGTTAAATACCCTTCCACATTAGGAAACTCAATTTTCCTACCGAAACTGTGGTTATGGTTTTGAGCAAAAGTGAAGGAAGTAACGAATGATAGAATTAGTACTAGCTTTTTCATTATAGTTTCAATTGTTACCCAAGATAAGAAAGCCGTATTAACTCTCGATTAAGTTAAATTCATTCTATCAGTACTTTTCTCCATTGATATAGACTTGATCGATCCAATCCATTCCAAAGTTATAGCTGATAGAATTTAGGTTCTTTCCTTTTTTGGCTACGATGAAATTGGCTCTTTTTCCTACACTAATACTGCCTACTTGTGACTCTAACTCTAGTGCAAATGATGCATTCAAAGTGCTGGCATTATAAGCTTCTTCGGGTACCAAACCCATTTTGATAGAGGCTAGGGAATTGGCCATGCTCATGCTGGAAGATGGAGCAGAGCCAGGGTTGAAGTCAGATGCAATAACCAAAGGAAGTCCATTGTCAATGATCTTTCTCCCAGGGGTGAATGGAATTTTAATGAAGAACGAACAGCCCGGCAAAGCAACAGGAATCGTATCTGAATCTTTTAGAAGAGCAATCTCTTCATCTGTTAATACTTCGAGGTGATCGACTGTCAGAGCACCGAATTCAATGGCTTTTTCAATGCCACCAATAGAGTTGAACTGATTGACATGAACTTTTGGTTTTAGGTCGAACTTCTCTCCAGCCTCTAGTATCTGACACATCTGGTCTACCGAGTAATAGCCTTCTTCACAAAAGCAGTCAATGTAATCAGCTAGTTGTTGGCTGTAAATTTCAGGAAGCATTTCTTGTGTGATAGACTGAATGTATTTTTCCTGATCTGCGTAAGGAAAGGCATGAGCACCTAGAAAAGTAGCTTTGATAGGAATGTTGAAGTTGCTCTTCAATCGTTGAATGACCTGTAGCATTTTAAGCTCGCTTTCCATGGTCAGTCCATAGCCTGATTTGATCTCAATGGCCCCCGTTCCTGATCTAATCGTTTCTTCAAGTCTTTGTGCAGCACGCTCATAAAGTAAGTCTTCAGAGCATTCCTGTAATTTTTTAACTGAATTGAGTATGCCACCTCCAGCTTCGGCAATAGATTGATAATCCATGCCTTTAACCTTCATAACAAATTCTTCATCTCTGTCCTCAGCAAAAACGAGGTGCGTATGAGAGTCAACGAAAGTTGGGCAGACCATTTGACCTTGTAGATCTGTCACTGTGGAGTCTTCGGCTTTTTGGTATTCTTCCATTGATCCAAAGTCTTGGATCGTTCCATTCTCAACATGTAACCAAGCATTTTCTATACAAGGCACATCGGCCATCATGGCGCCTCTGAGTATGGGTTGGTCTTGTTCTCTTACCTGAATAAGTTTTCCAATATTGATAAAGGTTTTTGTCATACCTTATAATTTTCAACCAAGTGGGATATTAAGTTATATCAAATTCTCAAGAATATTTTCATCAACCAAGTTTGGGGTGGTCACTTTTAGCTGCGGCTCAGCTTCCATGGCTCTTTTGATCGAACTCATTGCATGTGGATTTCTAGCCCAATTTCTTCTCGCGATCCCGTTGTTAACATCCCAGAAGAGCATGCTTTTTAGTTTTCTTTCAGCTTCTTCGGATCCATCAAGTAAGAGTCCGAAGCCTCCATTGACCACTTCTCCCCAGCCTACACCACCACCATTATGTAATGATACCCAAGTTGCTCCGCGGAATGAATCACCTACAAAATTCTGAACAGCCATATCTGCTGTGAATTGTGAGCCATCATAAATATTAGAGGTTTCTCGGTAAGGTGAATCCGTTCCTGAAACATCGTGATGATCCCGTCCGAGAACCACTGGTGCGATTTCTCCCATTCTGATCATGTCGTTAAAGGCCAAAGCGATTCTCATTCTTCCTTCAGCATCTGCATAAAGGATTCGTGCTTGAGACCCTACAACTAATTTGTTCTTCTTAGCTTCTCTTACCCAATGCAAGTTGTCCGCCAATTGTGGCTTTATTTCCTTAGGGCTTGTTTTTAGAAGCCTCGAAAGAACATAGGCAGCGGCATGATCTGTTTTTTCTAAGTCACTTGCTTTACCCGAAGTACAAACCCATCTGAAGGGACCAAACCCGTAATCAAAGCAAAGGGGCCCCATGATGTCTTGTACATAGCTTGGATACTTAAATCCTCCTTTTTCATCCATTACAGCTGCTTCTGCGCGACTAGCTTCCAGTAGAAATGCATTTCCGTAGTCGAAAAAATAACATCCTTTTTCCGTATGCTTATTGATCGCCTCTGCATGCTTTTTTAAACTGTTATGAACTGCTTTTTTGAAAGCCTCAGGATCTTCAGCCATCATTTTATTAGAGTCTTCATAATTTAATCCAACAGGATAATAGCCACCCGCAAAAGGATTGTGGAGTGAGGTTTGGTCAGAACCGAAGTCAATGCTAACACCGGCTTCCGCAAATGCATCCCAAACCTCTACGATATTACCCAAATAGGCAAAAGAGGTATTCGATCCTTGCTCTCGAGCTTCGGTGACTTGAGTGATCAGTTCACTCATATCTTCGATGACGATGTCAACCCAGCCTTGCTCTTGACGCTTATAGGCAGCTTTGGGGTTTACTTCTGCAGTTACTGAGACCACGCCAGCGATCTTTGCTGCTTTTGGTTGTGCTCCACTCATGCCCCCAAGTCCAGAGGTAACAAATAATAGACCTTCAAAATTACCTTTTGGCCTTTTCATTCTGGCGGCATTGAGAACGGTGATGGTAGTGCCATGTACAATTCCTTGTGGTCCAATATACATGTAAGAACCTGCTGTCATCTGACCATATTGTGTTACACCCAAAGCATTGAATTTCTCCCAATCATCAGGCTGAGAATAGTTAGGGATCATCATGCCGTTAGTCACTACTACTCTCGGTGCATCTTTTGATGAAGGGAACAAACCCATGGGGTGTCCAGAATACATCACCAAAGTTTGCTCGTCTGTCATTTGAGACAAATATTGCATGGCGATCAGGTATTGTGCCCAGTTTTGGAAAACAGCTCCATTCCCTCCGTAGGTGATCAATTCGAATGGATGTTGTGCCACTTTTGGATCTAGGTTATTCTGAATCATCAACATGATAGATCGGGCCTGAAGAGACCTTCCCGGATAGGAATGTATGTCTCTAGCCTTCATTTCGTAAGTAGGTATAAACCTAAACATGTAGATCCTTCCGAAGTCATTTAACTCTCCTAAGAATTCAGCGGCTAAAGTTTCATGCCATTCTGAAGGGAAGTAGCGCAGTGCATTTTGTAGGGCAAGCTTTTTCTCATCTTGAGTAAGTATTTGTTTTCTTTTAGGAGCTCTATTGATCGATGGATCGAGCTCGGGGTAGTTAGGTAATTCCTTAGGGATACCTGCTTCAATAGCCTTTGTGAACATATTTCTCAACTTTCTTTTTTTCATACTAGTATTGCTCAAAACGTTCGTGGTAAGTACTTTTCAAGGCTTGGCCATAGGTTGAGGTTGTGATTTGGATGAGCGCACGACTGATGATGATCTTGTGCGCTTTATTAATGTCTTCAGCAAAGATCCTGTCCTTGTCTGCATGGTCTATCTCAGTTCTGATGTAGGCATGGCATTCTTCTAGGATTTTGCTTGATCTTAAAGGTCTTCTAAAGTCAAAGGCCTGAGCAGCACAGAGCAATTCTATCGCTAAGATCTGTTCTAGGTTTCCAATGACCTGTAATGCTTTTCTTCCACTGATCGATCCCATACTAACATGATCTTCCTGACCTAATGAAGTTGGAATTGAGTCTGCACTCGCGGGAAAGCAAAGTGTTTTATTCTCTGATGCTAGTGCTGCTGAGGTATATTGAGGAAGCATAAATCCCGAATTGATCCCGGTGTTGTTCATGAGTAATTGAGGGAGTCCTTCAGTTTTGCCTTCTAGTGATAGATAAACTCTTCTGTCTGAAATATTTCCTAATTCTGAAGCTGCAAGGGTGATATAATCTAATGGAAGTGCCAAAGGTTGACCATGAAAATTTCCTCCGCTGATCGTTTCTTCAGCGCTAAAAATGATTGGGTTGTCTGTTACGGCATTGAGTTCAACTTCTAAAAGCTCTTTAAGGTGAAGCCATGCATTTCTAGATGTTCCATGAACTTGAGGAATGCATCTAAGTGAATATGGATCCTGAACTCGACCACAATTTAGATGTGAGTTGAGGATCTCAGATCCTTCTAATAACGTTTTTACACGATGAGCTACGTGTACATTTCCCTTAAAGGGTCTGAGTTGATGAAGTGCTTCCGAAAAGGGCTTAACGCTTCCCATCAGGGCTTCGATCATCATGGCTGAAATGATGTCGGCTTGATTGAGGCAGTTGTGAAGTTTATCAATCACCAAAGTAGCGTGAGCTGCAATGAATTGCGTTCCGTTGATCAGTGCTAGGCCTTCTTTAGGGCCAAGTTCAATGGCCTCTAATCCAGTTTTTTGAAAGAGCTCAGAAGTAGTTATTCGTTCCCCCTTAAAATCGACTTCACCCATTCCTATCAATGGTAAGAATAAATGAGCCAGTGGGGCAAGATCACCCGATGCACCCACAGAGCCTTGTTCTGGCACAACAGGAATTGCATTATTATCGATATGCCATAGAATTCTTTCCAGTGTGGTTAGCTGGATTCCTGAAAATCCTTGTGAAAGGGAGTGAAGCTTTAGAATCAGCATTAGCTTGCTCAATGAAGAATCAATGGCTTTGCCAACACCAACACTGTGACTTTTAAGAATATTGTATTGAAGTTCTCTGGTGTCTTCTGATGAGATCTTGGTGGTACAAAGTGAACCAAAGCCTGTATTGACCCCATAGACGGTTCTTCCACTCTTGACTATATCTGCAACAGATTGCTCGCTGGCTGAAATTTGAGAAATAGCTTCTTTCGAAAGAATGCCTTTTAGTTTTCCTTGTTCTATTTGAATGGCCTTTCCTGCCGTAAGTTGATCTACTCCAAAGCTAAATTCAGACATAATTCTTCCCTTTTTACAGTTATAAATTTACCCCTTATTTATAAGTCGTAAAAATGATTTAATTTTATGATTTAATAATTAATAGTTATTAATGGAGTTAAGACATCTGAGATATTTTAGAGCGTTAGCAAAAGAGCTGCATTTTGCGAAAGCGTCAGAAAAGTTATTCATTTCACAACCTGCTCTCACAAAACAGATACAGCAATTAGAGGAAGAGTTGACGGTAAAACTTTTTGAAAGGGATAAAAGGAATGTAACACTTACCGAAGCAGGAAAGTACTTTTTAGGTGAAGTGGAATTTGTCCTTAATCACATGCAGCAGACCATTGAGCGAGCCCAGAGAAAGGCAGCAGGAGAGGAAGGTGAAGTAAGAATTGGGTTTGTTGGATCTGCGATGCAGAATGTGATTCCGGCACTACTTGAAGACCTGAACCAACAATTTCCAAGTATCCATACAGCTTTGGAAGAGTTGAATAATAAAGATCAATTAGATGCCCTGGTTCAGGATAAGATAGATATTGGTTTTGTAAGGTTGGAAACTAGACCCAAGGCACTCAAAGACTTGGTCGTCTATGAGGATTCTTTCTCTCTGATAGTCCCTAAAGATCACACAGTTATACAATCGGGAATGAGATCTTTGGCGGACCTCAAGCATGAGAGTTTTATTCTCTTTTCTAATGATTACTCTCAAGAATACTACGATAACATCATGAGTATTTTCACAGACCATGGATTTGAACCCAAGGTTACGCACAGGTCCGTACAAGCCAACAGTATTTTCCGATTGGTAGAGAAGAAACTAGGCGTTGCTATTGTGCCCTCAGCCATGGAGCATGGTGTTGATCTTAAAATTGAGTTTATTTCTTTGGCTCACTTAAGACAACGAACAAGACTTCGGGCAATCTGGGATCCTAATAATCGAAATGAAGCTTTGAAAAAAATCTTGGCCTTTCTTTCGTAATCCTCTTCCACTAAAAGTGGTGGGTACATAGGGTGTTCACTGTTATTTATTTCATTTAGGAATGGCCGGGGCCTATAAAAAAGCATCATTTCTTTAGAGTCTATAGTTTAGAATAAATACTCATATTTATTCCTTGTCTCAATTCTTTAAATGATTTTTACTGCAATGATCAAGCCTGTTCAGGACATTCTAAAGCGAGCTGAAAGTAGAGCTCCAGCAATGGCATTCATGTCTATTGCTCTTGCTTTTGGTGCTTGGGTGACTCGATTGCCAGAGGTCAAAGAAAACTTGGGGTTATCTGAGGGGGAATTGGGAACAGCTTTATTTTTTATTCCTTTAGGCGCGGTGACACTTTTGCCCTTCTACTCCAGAATTATTCAGAGATTAGGTGAAAGGAAAAGCACACTGATAGCACTCACATCCTTTTTGATATTGATCGTAATAGTTGGTCAAATACCAAGTAAAGCCTCGTTAATGGCTGGTTTGTATTTGTTAGGCTTGACCATGGGACTAACAGATGTTGCCATGAATGCTGTAGTCAGTGAAGTAGAAAAACAAGAGTCTAGGAGTATCATGTCTAGCTGCCATGGTTTTTTCAGTATTGGGGGAATGTTCGGTGCTTTACTGGCAAGTATGTTTATCTGGTTAGGAGGATCACTATTTATACAATCAGTTGTCATTACTTTGGTCTTGTTGACGTTGGTCTATTTCCATCAACAATATTTGCTCAATTCGAACAACAGTCAACCCTCACCAGGATTTCAATGGCCCAGAAAGGAAGTTTTTATTCTAGCGATGATAGGCTTTTGTATCATGATGTGCGAAGGAGGAATTGTAGACTGGAGTACGATCTACCTTAAAGAAAGCTTAGAAATGTCTGCCCAATATGCTGGTTTGGGTTTTGGTGGATTCTCACTTTTTATGGCGTTAGCAAGATTCAAAGGCGATGAATTGACCACTAGATTTGGTTTAAATGTGCTCATCAGGTCAGGGATGTTGGTTGGTGTTCTTGGATTGGCATTAACACTTTTGGGTAATCCTTACCTTGCAATCATTGGGTTTTCTATCTCAGGATTAGGGCTTTCTGTTATTGTACCCACACTCTTCAGTTCTTCTACACGAGTTGAAGGAGTTTCAGCAGCTAAAGGAATTGCATCTGTGGCTTCTGCGGGCTATATCGGACTATTGGTCGGCCCTGTTGTTATCGGTTTTGTGGCTGAACGATTTGGATTGGGAAATGGGTTTTTGTTCCTTTTGGGGTTAGTGGTTTTAGCTTTACTATTGAGTATCAAGCGTAACTCTTAATCCGGGATAACCGCTATGCACTCTACTTCAACCAAAGCTCCTAGGGCTAATCCCTCTGCGCCAAAAGCAGATCTGGCTGGTTTCTTACCTGGGAAATATTCGACATAGACTTCATTGAAATCACCCCATTGGTCAATATCATCGATAAAAACCGTGAATTTTACTGCATTTTCTAAGGAACTACCATTTGCTTCCAACACTTTCTTGATGTTTTCCATGATCTGCTTAGATTCTGCCTGAAGTCCGCCTTTTACCAATTCGAGTTTGCCCGGGGGCATTCCAATGACCCCAGATAAGTAAAGCATGTTGTCTACTCTAACTGCATCACTGAAAGGAAGACCTAGCGAAGCCATTTCTTCAGATTGATAATATTCTATCTCTGTATTTGAGTTTGAGCAATTGCTGAATAATAAAATTGGTAGAATGAGAAAGTAAAGCTTCTTCATGACTATAGATAAGAAGGATAATTTTTTAATTTAGGAATCTACCAAAAATTCAACTCATATGTCTAAATACATCATTACCATAGATGCGGGAACGACCAGTGAAAGGGCAATACTTTTCGATAAAAAAGGCCAGATCGTTAATGTATCACAAAGGGAGTTTGAGCAATTTTATCCTCAGCCAGGTTGGGTAGAGCATAACCCGCTTGAGATCTGGGAGACTCAGAAATTCACCATTAATGATGTATTGGAAAGACAAGGAGCAACAGCCAAAGACATTGCGGCTATTGGTATCACCAATCAGCGGGAGACTACCCTGGTCTGGGAGAAGTCTACAGGAAAGGCCATTCATAAAGCCATTGTATGGCAGGATAGAAGAACAGCCAATTTTTGTCAAGACTTAAAAGCCAAAGGCCTGACTGATATGGTGCAGGAGAAAACAGGTTTATTGATCGATGCCTATTTTTCAGCATCCAAGATCCGTTGGATCTTAGATCATGTGGAGGGCGCTCAAGAACGAGCTGAAAAAGGTGATTTGGCATTTGGTACTGTAGATTCATTCCTCTTATGGAAACTTACCAATGGAGTAGTTCATGCCACTGATGTAAGCAATGCCAGTAGAACTATGCTTTACAATATTCATGATCTCCAGTGGGATCAGGAACTCTTAAAAGTTTTTAATGTACCAGAATCCATGTTGCCTGATGTTCGATCGAGTAGCGAAGTTTATGGACATACTGCAGCTGAGCATTTTGGAGCGGAGATCCCAATCGCGGGTATTGCTGGAGATCAGCAATCTGCCTTGTTTGGACAAATGTGTACCGAGCCAGGTATGGTGAAAAACACTTACGGCACAGGTTGTTTTTTGGTAATGAACACGGGGGCTGAAGCTATAAAATCAAACCATAAACTACTGACTACTATTGGCTGGCAAGTGAATGGAGAGGTGAATTATGCCTTGGAAGGAAGTATTTTCATCGGAGGGGCTATTGTTCAGTGGTTAAGAGATAATGTTCATTTCATTGAGCAGTCGGAAGAAGTTGAAGCTTTAGCCAATAGTGTGGATGATAATGGAGGCGTATATTTTGTTCCTGGATTTGTAGGTTTGGGCGCACCACATTGGGATCAGTACTCTACTGGTTTAATGATCGGCCTTACCAGAGGAACTCAAAAAGGGCATATTGCCAGAGCTGCTTTGGAAGCCCTAGCCCTTCAGAGTATGGAGGTGATCAATACCATGGCTTTGGATTCAGGAATCAATTTAAAAGAACTCAGAGTGGATGGTGGGGCTTCGGCTAATGATTTGTTAATGCAAATACAATCCAATGTTACGGGTTTAGAAATCGTAAGACCCGAAATTGTAGAGACTACTGCGCAAGGCGCAGCTTTCTTGGCAGGTTTAGCGGTCGGATACTGGAGTGATATGGATGAGATCAAAGCCATTTGGAAAGCAGATAAGCAGTTCTCACCTTCGGGAGAGAACGTAGATAAACTAAAACACAACTGGTCTAGAGCAGTTGAAAGAGCAAAAGCTTGGGTAGAAGATTGATGAGACTCTTTTTCATATTTTTTATTCTGGGATTGGGTTTATCTAATACTGAGGCTCAGGGATTAGATAAATCAATGTTTACCATAAACGGATTAGACTTGTTTAGTCCTAAGGATAGTGTTCTAAAAGTATTAGGGCAACCTGAAAAAATTAGTTTTCCTGATTATGAGTGTGGCTTTCTTTCCAGCTTTATGGAACCTGAAAAAACAGAGAGTCTTCATTTTAAAAACTTAGTTTTTTCAGGAAAAGGTCAAGAAAAATTTGTGGCAGAATTTATACCTCTAAATGAAGATTGGGATATTAGGTACGGAGATAAGGAAGTTCATTGTGAATTGAGTTTCGAATGCTTAACCGAAATTTTTGGGGAGGAGATAATATGGCAATTTCATGAAAGTTACGATGGCTTTCTTGTTGTTAGATTTGATAATGCAGATGACGGTCTGTCATTTCACTGGAGTAAGGGCAAGTTGATCAAACTTGTTTATTGGTCCCCGTGTTAAATGTTAAGTTATGAAAAGAGAAAAAATGCTAAAAAGGCTTAAAAAAGAAAAAGGGCCTTGGGATATTGTTGTGATTGGTGGAGGTGCAACTGGACTTGGGGTAGCAGTAGATGCTGCTTCTAGAGGCTACAAAACTCTTTTACTAGAACAGCATGATTTTGCCAAAGGAACATCGAGCCGAAGCACGAAACTGGTTCATGGAGGAGTTCGATACCTACAGCAAGGTGATATTTCTCTTGTACTTGAAGCTCTGAAAGAGAGAGGCTTGATGATCAAGAATGCTCCTCATTTGGTCAAGAATCAGGCCTTTGTAATTCCTAATTACGAGTGGTGGGATGGCCCGTTTTACCAAGTTGGACTAAAAGTTTATGACCTGATGTCTGGAAAATTAGGGATCGGTTCATCCAAAAAACTCTCAAAAGAAGAAACGGTAGAATACATACCAACCATCGGTCAGAAAGGACTGAAAGGTGGAGTGGTATACTATGACGGTCAGTTTGATGATGCCCGAATGGCATTGTCTTTAGCTAAAACAGCCAAGCAATTCAATGGCGTTGTATTGAATTACATGGAAGTGATCGGTCTTGAAAAAGATGAGGAGGAGATCATCTCAGGAGTAAAGGTAAAAGATCTTGAAACAGGAAAAGTACATTCTATCCAAGCCAAAACGGTCATTAATGCCACTGGTGTTTTTGCCGATAAGGTCAAACAAATGGATGAACCGGATGTGAAAGATATGATCCAGCCTAGCCAAGGGATTCACTTGGTAGTTGATAAATCATTCTTGCCCGATAAATATGCTATCATGGTACCTCAGACCAAAGATGGCAGGGTGATGTTCGCAGTGCCTTGGCATGATAAAGTGGTGTTAGGGACAACTGACACCATGAAAGAAAAGCCTGAGCTAGAACCTAAAGCTCAAGAGGCAGAGATTGACTTTATACTCGAAACGGCAGGTCAATACCTTGTGAAGCAACCCACAAGAGAAGATGTGCTCAGCGTATTTTCTGGATTAAGACCTTTGGCTAAACCTGAAGGGGATGGAAAGTCTACCAAAGAAATTTCGCGTCATCATAAGGTGATGATTTCTCAGTCGGGTTTGATAACGATTATAGGAGGTAAGTGGACTACCTACCGTAAAATGGCAGAAGACACTGTAGATAATGCGATTCTCATTGGTGCATTGGATGAAAGAAGATGCATAACGAACAACTTACCTATTTACGGCTATGATAAGAACTTGGATTTGAGCACTGATCCATTGGCAGTTTATGGTACAGAAAAGTATCAATTATTAGACCTTGAGGAAGAAAATCCTGATTTGGCTCAGATAATTAGCGAGGATCTGCCTTTAAGAAAATCACAAATAGTTTGGGCCGTTAGACATGAAATGGCTAGAACAGTAGAAGATATGCTGGCTAGAAGAGTAAGAGGATTGTTCTTAAATTCTAAAGAGTGTTTGAGAGTAGCACCACAGGTAGCAGAGATAATGGCCAAAGAATTAGGGAAAGATGCACAATGGATCGAAAATCAGCTTGAAGCCTTTGCCGATGTAGCTTCAAACTACCGCATTTAAGGCTTATCCATATAAGATGCTTCAAATGGCTAGATGAATTTCTTTTAAGCCTATTGTTATTTGTTGTAGTGTCTTCAACATGTGCTTCCTTTTTCCATCAATTTCTTTTTTCATGGGTAAGGTTTGTTCGACTTAGCTAAGATGAAATTTTGAAACTCATCATTTGAGCAAATTCATGGTTCATTTCATAATACTAACCCCTAATGATTTAGTGTAAAACATGAGATTGACAGTAGAAAACATGGGTAGTGAAATCGATTGCCATAAAAAATATCTAATAAATTTTGTCTTTAACTGAACCATTTCTCTTTAAGTGACGTCTACCTATCAATGGAAACTTCGGATAATCTAAAAGTTTCCTCAGTTTAGAAAATGGAGATAAGAGATAAAATAATAGAGAAGGCAAGTGAACTGATGATGCAATATGGTATCAGAACAGTTACTATGGATGATATCTCACGAGATTTGGGTATTTCTAAAAAGACCATTTATCAATATTTCAAAGACAAGAAAGACCTGGTGAATACTATCGCAGAAGTTCATTTCAAAATGGAAAAGGAGAGATTCGAATCTACCGGTGATGAAAGCGTGAATAGCGTCCATGAATTGATACTCATTTCTAAGTGCTTACGAGAGTCGATGAAAGATATTAAAATGAATGTCTTGAATGACCTACAAAAGTACTATCCCGAAGCATGGAAAATGTATGAAAACTTTAAACAAGACACCATGATGTGTTCTGTTACAAGAGTCATACTCAAGGGTCAGGAAGAAGGATATTTCAGAAATGAGTTAGATCCGGAACTAATCGCCCTTATGAGAATGGAGCAAGTTCAGTCTTTCATGCTTAACCAGAATATTTATCCTAAGGAAAAATATACTCTAGCAGATGTGCAATTGCAGTTGTTTGATCATTTCATTCACGGCTTGTTCACCCTAGAGGGGCACCAACTTTTTAATCAGTATACAACAGAAAAACTCAAACAAGATGAAGCGCTCAATTAAGCGACTAAGTGCAATCTTCCTTTTGCTCATGACTGTCATTTCAGTTAGAGCACAAGAGTCATTTTCTTTATATGAAGCCATTCAATATGCACTAAAGAACAATGAGAATATAAAGATTGCCAAAGTAACGACAGAAGATGCTGAAGCTCAGGTTTTTGAAACAAGAGCTGACGGTCTTCCACAGATCAATGCAAACTTTGGATATACAAACAATACCCAAATTCCGGTCAATATTGTACCGGCCAATGTTTTCGACCCAACGGCTCCAGAAGGAGCTACCGCTGCTGTAAGATTTGGAATCCAGCACCAAAGCCAACTAGGAGTAACAGCCTCTCAGATGTTGTGGGATGGCTCATTCTTCATAGGGCTTAAAGCTGCCAAAACACTTAGAGAAAAGGTAATTATCGATGAGCAAAAGGCAGAGCAAGATGTTCGAGAACAGGTGATCAAAGCCTATTATTTGGTTTTAGTAAATCAAGTAAGAACTGAATTGGTAGAAGCGAATATTGCTACGCTAGATTCAACCCTGATGGAAACCAGAGCCCTATATGAAAATGGTTTTGCAGAGAAGATCGATGTTTCAAGACTCCAAGTACAGATCAATAACCTTAAATCGGAATTGAGTGGAATTGAGCAAGGAATCTCTTCTAGCAAGAATCTTCTAAAATTCTCAATGGGATTGCCAGTTGAAAATTCAATTGAATTAACTGAGGAATTAGAAGCTTTTGACTTCAACTATAACATGGGAGAAGTAGAAAACTATTCAACCAACAATAGACTAGAAGTACAACAAATAGAATTCCTAAAAAGGCTTGCCGAATTGGATATAAAGAACACCTATGCAGGATACATTCCTAAAGTTAGCTTGAACGCTTCTTGGGGAAGAAACTCAGGAACAGATGTGTTTGGCAATCTTTGGAACGATCAAAAGAGATGGTTTACAAATTCCAATGTAGGTGTGAATGTGAGCATACCGATCTTCGATGGTTTGAGAAAGAAATACACAGTGGAGCGTAGAAGGTATCAGTTAGAAACCCTTGAATACCAACAGTCGATGGTAAAGAATAACCTCAGACAAGAGCTAGAGAATGCAAGGACTGCCTTAGACGTCAATCTGGAAAAATTGAATGTTCAAGAAGACAATTTAGATCTGGCTCAAGAAGTGGTAGACGTAACAAGAGCTAAGTTTACGCAAGGTGTAGGTTCCAATCTGGAGCTGGTAAATGCCGAGCAGTCTTACCGAATAGCTGAAGTGAATTACCTAACCGCGTTATATGACGCCATAGTATCAAAAATAGATTTAGATAAAGCCCTAGGCAAACTCAACTAATAACAACCAGAAAAAATTAAGAAATGAAAGCTTTAAGAATTTCCACAATTTTCATAATAGCCGCTATCGTTGTAGTGAGCTGTGGACAAAATGCAGATACGCTTGATGCGAAGAAAGCACGCATTGACGAAGCAATGGCTGAGATTAAGTCTCTGGAAAATGAGATTGCCACGCTGAAGGATGAAGTAAAAGCTGAAGACCCTGACTATGGCAAGGTGCAAGAAAACGCTGAACTTGTGACTACTTTAACTGCTCAGCAAACTTCTTTTAGTCATAAAATTGAGGTAAGAGGTAATGTTCAATCACGTACTAACGTCTATGTTAGTGCAGAAACAATGGGTTTAATTACTGCTGTTAATGTGGTAGAAGGTCAGAGTATCAGAAAAGGACAAGTTCTTGCAACCATTGATTCTGAAATGATAGAGAAGAATATTGCTGAAGTAGAAAATCAATTGGAATTTGCTACTACTGTTTTTCAAAAAAGAGAAAGACTTTGGAAGCAGAACATAGGTACAGAGATCGATTATTTGCAAGCTAAGAACAATAAAGAGTCATTGGAAAAAAGCTTGGAGACTTTAAATACTCAGTTAGAGAAAACAAAGATTAAAGCGCCATTCTCAGGAACCATTGAAGAAGTGCCAGTAAACTCTGGTCAAGTAGTTCAGCCTGGTAGTCCAATCGCCTTTTTAGTAAGCAATCAGAACATGTATATCAAGGCAGAGGTGTCTGAGGCTTATATCGGTAAATTTGAGAAAGGGGATACTACTGATGTTTCTATTCCTTCATTAGGGGAGCAATTCAAAAGTACCATCGTTTCTGTCGGTAGTGTTATAAACCAAGGAAGTAGGACATTCACAATTGAAGTAAAACTTCCTAAGGTAGATGAATACCTAAAAACTAACCTAGTTACTGTCTTGGGGCTTACAGATTATCATGTAGAAGATGCTGTGGTCATCCCTTCAAGAATAATACAGGAAGATCTTCAAGGCAACTTTGTTTATATGCTAGAAAATGGTTCTAAAAAGGCCAAAAAGGTGCATATAAAATTAGGTTACTCTTTTAACAATGAGTCAGAAGTTGTTTCGGGTCTTAAGGGTGGAGAATCAGTCGTAGACAAGGGCAACAGAACCATTGCTGATGGTACTACTGTAAGCGTTCAAAACTAAAAACCGACAAATCGTAGTATTATGGCTAACGAGAAAGAGAAAAAAATTGTTGACAAGGAGTTTGGATTAACCTCCCTGTCGCTCAGAAATAAGGTTACAGTTTATGTGCTTACGCTCATTATTGTGGCTGCTGGTGTTTATTCTTACATCACGCTTCCTAAGGAGAATTTTCCAGAAGTAGAGCAACCTACTGTCTATGTAAGTACAGCGCATCCAGGTAACTCCCCTGAAGATATTGAAAGTCTGATCACCCGTGAGTTAGAAAAAGAGATCAATACCATAGAGGGAATCGATAATATTCAATCTACTTCTGTGCAGGATTTTTCTGCAATTGTTATTGAATTTCAGGTAGGAGTGGATGTAGATGAAGCTGTTATCGATGTGAAAGATGCTGTGGATAGGGCAAAATCAGAGCTCCCTTCTGATCTGAAAACCGATCCTAATGTGATCAAATTTAGCTTTTCAGAGAATTTCCCTATTCTTAATATTAACCTTACAGATCCAACAAAGTCACTTGATGAATTGAATGATATTGCTGAGTATCTGGAAGATGAGATTGAAAAATTCCCACAGATATCAAAGGCTGATATTGTAGGAGTTGATGAGAAAGAAGTTGAGGTTAAAATAGATCCTTTCAAGCTTGAAGCTAGAAAAGTGAGCTTTGCCGATATTGAAAATGCAATTTCAGCGGAAAACTTAACCCTTTCTGGTGGTAATGTTGTTGCTGATGGTTTGAGAAGAAACGTTCGCGTTATTGGAGAATACAAAGACCCTTCTCAAATGGAAGAGCTGATTATCTCTAATGAGAACGGCAATATAGTTTATCTGAAAGATGTAGCTACTGTTGAATTCGGATATAAAGACAAACAGAACTATGCCAGACTGGACTTAGATCCAGTGGTAAAGGTAGATGTAATGAAAAGAAGTGGTGAGAACTTATTGATCGCCACAGACAACATTATGGCCTTGTTAGCAGAAGCTCAGGCTGAAGGACAGATACCAGAATCTACTAAAGTCACTATCACTAATGACCAATCGAAAGATACCAGAGAGCAGGTAAGTTCATTAGGTAACAATATCATTTTCGGGGTAATTCTTGTGGTTACTGTCTTGCTATTTTTCCTTGGAACTAGAAACTCACTTTTCGTGGGTATGGCCATTCCTCTTTCTATGTTCATGGCTTTAATGATCTTAGGATTAGCCGGAATTACTATTAATACCATGACCCTCTTTGGTCTGATCATGGCCTTGGGTATGTTAGTGGATAATGGTATTGTGGTAGTAGAGAATGTTTACCGTTTGATGGAAGAAGGATTAAGTCCTATGGCGGCAACGAGAAGAGGTGTGGGCGAAGTGGCTCTTCCAATTATTTCATCTACGGCAACCACATTAGCTGCCTTTATTCCATTGGCTTTTTGGCCAGGAATTATTGGAGAGTTCATGCTCTATTTACCATTGACATTGATCATTACTTTAGGTTCTTCTCTTTTTGTTGCCTTGGTGATCAACCCTGTTTTCATTGCTACCTTCATGAGAGTAGATGGTAAAAGACAAATTGCTCATAAGAAAGTACTGATCAGATCTGGGATTGCCATTGTGGCGGGTTTGGTATTTGCCTTTGGGGTTGGAGTTATTCCATTAGGAAATCTTTTAATGCTAATAGGTGTCCTAACACTCTTGAATGTTTATGTCTTAGGTCCACTATCTTCTAGGTTTCAAGCCGGATTCTTACCAGCAATTGAGCTCAGGTATGTGAGAATTTTAAAGTCAGCCGTAAAGAATCCAGGTATGTATCTGACCGGATCATTCGTATTGCTATTTATTTCATTAGGAATATTTGGAGCGAATACACCCAACGTGCTTTTCTTTCCAGAAAACGAACCTAAATATGTTAACGTATTTGTAGAGTTTCCGGTAGGTACGGATATCGAAACCACAAACAAATTTTCTAAAGAAATAGAAGATCAGGTACTGGAAATTGTTGAACCATACGGTAGTGTTGTAGAGTCTGTTTCAACCAATGTTTCTCAAGGAGCGGCAGATCCGAATGACCCTTCTGCTGTTGGTCAATCTGAAGAGCCTCATAAAGCAAGAATTACGGTAAACTTCATCGAAAGCAAGAAGCGTGGTGATATCAATACCAAAGATATTCTGAATGATATCCGTGAGAATATTGATCCTCAGCCTGGTGTGGCTTTAACGGTTGATAAGGATGCCGCAGGACCACCTACAGGTAAGCCAATAAATCTTGAGCTGATCGGTGAGGATTTGGAAACACTTATTCGGCTAAGTGAAAACGTGGAGCAACAAATTGCCGAATCTGGTATTCAAGGGATTGAACAATTGAAGAGTTCTCTTGAACTTGGTAAACCTGAATTGATCGTTCAAGTAGATAGGGATAACGCTAGAAGATTTGGGCTTTCTACTTATTCTATCGCAAACGAGATCAGAACTGCACTTTTCGGAAAAGAGATTTCTAAATACAAAGAGGGAGAAGAGAGCTATGAAGTGAACATGCGATTGAATCAAGAGTATCGATACGATATTGATGCCTTGATGAATAAAAACATCACTTTCAGGAATCAGAACTCTGGAAAACTAGTTCAAGTTCCAATTTCTGCTGTAGCAGATGTGCGTTACGGATCTACTTATGGTTCTATCAAGCGTAAAGATTTGGACAGGGTTGTGACGCTAAGTTCAAACGTTTTGGCAGGGTATAATGCCACCGAGATCAACGATGAACTCAAAGTTTTGATGGCCAATTATGATATGCCTACGGGGTATAATTACGCCTTCACTGGAGAGCAAGAAGAGCAAGCCGAGAACATGGCGTTTTTGGCTAAGGCTTTATTAATTGCGGTGTTCTTGATTTTCTTAATTATCGTATCTCAGTTCAATAAGATCACCGCCCCATTCATAATTATGGTGTCAGTTTTATTGAGTACTGTGGGAGTGTTCCTCGGTCTTGTAATTTTCAATATGGAATTCGTTGTAATCATGACAATGGTCGGTATTATTGCCTTGGCTGGTATTGTTGTGAACAATGCTATTGTATTGATTGACTTCATTGAGTTGACCAGGAAAAGGAAAAGGCAAGAATTGGGCCTAGAAGAAGATGATAGATTGCCTATGAAAGATGTAGTTGAATCTATCATTATAGCTGGCAAGACCAGACTTAGGCCTGTAATTCTAACGGCTATTACTACAATATTGGGTTTGGTGCCATTAGCGGTAGGTTTGAATATTGACTTCATAGGAGCATTTATGAACTATAATGCCGATTTCTATGTTGGTGGGGATAACGTAATATTCTGGGGGCCAATGTCTTGGACAATTATATTCGGTCTGACATTTGCTACTTTCTTTACACTTATCATTGTGCCAACAGCCTATCTGTTAGCAGATAAAGTGCTTTATAGGATTGATAAGTGGAGAGTTAAGATTTCAGTAGTTGATATGAGCGAACATTCAGGTGATGCCAAGGAGGTTTTGGCCTGATGTTTGTTATTAATAATAACGTGGTGATTAGATTCTTAGTAATAAGAATCGTTCATAGTTAAGGTTGATTTGGTGGCTCCCGAGGTGGTACTCGGGAGCTCTTTTTTTTAGCTCTAGAGGTACTTGTCAGAAAAGGCAAATACGTTAAAAAATTAAATTTTAAAGAACTGATTACACTTCATTTGAGTTAGATATTCAATGCGTCCTTCCCCGCTTATTTTCTTGGTTGTTGTGGTGTTTTTGGCTTGGCTAGATTTCTATGCCTATCAGGCCACCAAGACATTATTGACTAAGCTGAACCCAAAGTTGAGAAAAGGGATCAAGTACTTCTACCTCTTTCAGGCCATAGCCATATTGGGATTAGTTGTTTATCTCTGGCTAGCCCAAACAGGAACAACCCGATTCATGTTCCTGATCTCCATAATTTTCATGAGCTATGCGGCTAAGCTATTAGCCTTGCTCTTTGTCTTTTTCGATGATATCAGACGAGTGCTCAGATGGTTCTTTGAGGGAAGGAAAAGACGTTATGATAAACGGAGAGAAAGTGGGCAAAAAATGCCCAGGTCTAAATTTTTGGCTCGGTCGGCCGTAGTAGCTGCAACGTTGCCAATAGTAACAATGAGCTTTGGTATTGTGAAAGGAGCCTATGATTATCGTATTCGTAGAAGAAGAGTTTATTTGTCTAATCTCCCCAAAGCATTTGAAGGCATAAAGATCGCTCAGCTTTCCGATATACATAGCGGTAGTTTTTTTGATAAAACTGCTGTTCAGGGAGGTATAGATCTGCTTCTGAATGAAAAACCTGACTTGGTTATGTTCACGGGTGATCTTGTGAATAATGAAACCAAAGAGGTGAATGATTACTTCGATATGTTCTCCAAAGTGAAAGCTGATTTGGGAGTTTATTCTACTCTTGGGAATCACGATTATGGAGACTATCGTTCTTGGTCTTCTCAAGCTGCCAAAAGGAATAACTTGGAAGACATGATCAAGGTGCATGAACGCATGGGCTGGGACTTATTGATGAATGAGAATAGATCTATTAAATTAGGTACAGATCAGATCTCTTTGATCGGTGTTGAGAATTGGGGTGCTGGTCGATTTGCTAAGTACGGAGATCTGAACAAAGCTGCACTGAATGCTGAAGGAGATGTAAAGCTTTTACTTTCTCATGATCCTAGCCATTGGGATGCTCAAGTAAGAGAACAGCAACCTAATATCGATTTGATGTTTGCAGGACATACACATGGTATGCAATTAGGGGTAGAGATAGGAGATTGGCGTTGGAGTCCTTCCAAATACATCTACAAGCAGTGGGCTGATCTTTATCAGGAAGAGAATCAATATCTCTATGTTAATCGTGGTTTTGGTTTCCTAGGCTTTCCAGGTAGAATAGGAATTTATCCGGAGATCACAATTTTGGAGTTGACTTCTCAGCCCGTTTGACAGGGTTTTTCAAGTCTATTTCTTTTGCTTTAAATGATGAAATCAACGCAAAAACTCAGAGGGTAATAACATATAAGCTTAGCAAGTAATCTATTAACCTACCAAGTAAACTGAGCTAACATATCTTTCCTAATTTCAAAATTGAACGTCACATTTATTTTATTTCAATAACTTACCAAGGTTATTATTTTTGCACCATTCTGCAACTGCCTCATTCAATTCATTTTCACTTAAAGCTTGGTTTTTATACTCTGTATAGTAGTTTCTCAACCAATCTTTTATCTCTTTAAGTATTTGACTTTTTTGCTCTTCAAACGTCATAGCCCAAACAAAATAAAAATATGAGGTGAGGGCAAATATTTTTTTCGATGATTGACGTAATTTTTCGATGAATATCAATTAAATAGTTAGTAAGTGTTTTAATTATTCTTGCCAGTCAGAAGTTTTAGTATCTTCCTATTCAACTCGTACAATATGAAAAAACTAGTCACATTAATGTCAATGTTCATCACGTTGTTTGCTCATTCCCAAGAGATCCATAATTGGATCCGATATCAATCTATTTCGCCTAACGGCCAACAAATTGTATTCACTTATAAAGGAGACCTCTACGTGGTGCCAACAGCGGGAGGAGATGCCAAGCAGATCACTTTTCATGAAGCGCATGACTACATGCCAGTTTGGAGTAAGGATGGAAAGCAGCTTGCATTTGCCTCTGACCGATACGGGAATTTCGATATTTTCTTAATGTCTGCAGAAGGTGGTGCTGCCAAGCGATTAACCTTTCATTCTAATGACGAAAGTCCCTTTACTTTTTCGGCAGATGACAAGACTGTCATCTTCGGTGCTCAGCGAATGGATACCAAAGAGCATAGACAGTATCCAACGGGTTCTCAGCCTGAGTTATATTCTGTTCCGGTTTCAGGAGGAAGAGTAGATCAAATTTTCACTATCCCTGCCGAGTATGTTCAGGTCAGCCAAGATGGAAATACAATGGTCTATCATGATAAGAAGGGTGGAGAGAACGAATGGAGAAAGCACCATACCTCTTCCATTACGAGAGATCTATGGGTCTACAAAAAGAAATCGAATACGCATACCATGCTCACCAAAAGGGCAGGGGAAGACCGTCAGCCAGTATTCAGTGCTGATGAAAAATCTGTTTATTATTTAAGTGAGGAAAGTGGAACATTCAACGTTCATAAAATGAGTCTAGCGAACCCTTCACAAACTCAACAATTAACTTCCTTCGATCTACATCCTGTTAGATTCCTCAGCTTCGGGAATGGTGTATTGAGCTTCGGATACGATGGCGAACTCTATACGATGAGAGAAGGAGGCCAGCCTCAGAAAGTAAGTGTGACGATCAGAACGCAGGAAAAATCAAATGCCGATAAGTTCATCAGTATTAATGGTGGTGTCCGAGAAATGGCGATTTCTCCTAATGGAAAAGAGATCGCTTTTGTGGCTAGAGGTGAAGTTTTTGTGACTTCAGTAGATGGTTCTTTGACCAAAAGAATTACCAATACACCAGAAGCAGAGAGATTTGTGACTTTTACTCCTGATGGTAAATCGGTAGTTTATGCTGCCGAAAGAGAAGGCAAATGGAGCATTCACAAAACAACAAGGGTGAGAGAAGATCAAGAACCTTTTTTCTTCGCTTCGACACTTTTAACGGAAGAGTTGATGTTTGCATCAGATGTTGATGCTTATATGCCTAATTTCTCGCCTGATGGCAAAAAGCTGTCTTATATCAAGGACAGAAGGAATCTGGTGGTAAGAGACATTGAGTCAGGGAATGAGACGAGTCTATTAACTGAAGATGATCTGTTTCACATGCGAGATGGCGACAAGTATTTTACTTGGAGTCCTGATAGCAAATGGTTACTCGTTGATTGGAGCAAACTGCTCAACAACAGCGAGGTTTTATTGATGGCTGCAGATGGTTCGCAACGCATCAACCTAACTGAAAGTGGGTATTACGATTCTTCTCCAAAATGGGTGAACGAAGGCAAACAAATGATCTGGTTCAGCAATAGAGATGGACTAAAAAGTTTAGCGACCAGCGGGAGATCTCAAAGCGATGTTTACTCTATGTTCTTCACTCAAGAGGCTTATGATAAATTCAACATGAGCAAAGAAGATTATGAGTTGATGCAGGAGATTGAGAAAGAAACGAAGAAAGAAGAACCTAAGGACGAGGATGGCGAAAAGAAAAAAGAAGATTCTGAAGAAGAAGAAAAAGACTTAGAATTTGATTGGGATGGCTTAAAAGAGCGCAAGGAAAGGTTAACGATACACTCCTCTTCATTGGGTGATGCGGTCTTATCTAAAGATGGAGAAAAATTATACTACTTAGCAAGCTTTGAAGGTGGTCAAAATTTGTGGGTGACAAACTTACGAACAAGAGATACGAAACAGGCGATAAGATTAAATACCGGTTATGGTTCAATGATGTGGGATAAGGATATGAAGAATCTCTACTTGTTGAGTGGGGGTAGAATTTCTAAGGTCGAGCCTGAATCAGGTAAACAAACTGGGATTACCATTAGAGGAGAAATGACCTACGATACGGTAGCAGAGAGAGATTATATGTTTGATCATGTGTGGATTAGAACCAAAAA